>CAZOXJ010000268.1:0-4746 GCA_964583325.1 uncultured Lentimicrobiaceae bacterium | reverse complement strand
TTCACCATGAAAAACTCTCAGCGGCGCATCGTAAATCTGTGGTGGATACTGATGGGTGTTTTTATTTTTCTCGTTTTCTTACCTTCTATCATTGGACTTGATGGTTTTGACGGCGGTTTCGCCATGAGTTTTGTTTCAGCATTCCTGGTGATTATGAGTCTGATAGTTATCCTTATTTACCGGTCGCGTGCTAAACAGCTCGACAATATTCTTTCCGGTGAAGGGCGTATTGCTGTTTGGAAATATTCACCCGAAGAATGGGAACGTTTTACCCGAATTGATTTTGAAGAAGAGAAAAAGGCTAAAAAGTTCCTGTTTATACTGGTTTCGGTAATATGCGTTATTGTTGGTATTCTGCTTTGGATTGCAATTGAAGATGTACTTATCATGTTTATTTCCCTGTGCATCATTCCGGTAGTGGCTATCCCTGCTTTCCTTGCGCCCCGCATGCGTTATAAAAAACTCAGAAATTCAGAAGGTAAAGCATTGATTTCGGAAAAGGGTGTAATTGTAGGTAAAATGTTTCACCTTTGGGTAAAACTGGGCGCCCGCCTCGATCAGGTAGTGCTGCTAACCGACGAAAATCCGCCTATCCTTGAATTTCATTACTCCATGCCTACACGCACCGGCAGGCAGGAGGAGGTGGCAAGGGTTCCGGTTCCCTATGGGAAAACAGATGAAGCCGGGAGAATTGGGAACTATTTTGCCGAAAGATTGACCTGATTTGCGGATAACTCTGATTAAAATAATTATTCCTATGTAATTATTAGGAATTTACGCCCGAACCACATATATTTGTGATCAAGATATAAAAGTAATTATAATTAACTTTAAACCTGACTTTATGAAAAAGCTATTTGTACTGTTTGCAGGAATTGCCATGATTGTAATGTTCTCATCCTGCGAAAAACTATTTAACAAAGACGAAGATGCCGGTACGTTAAGCGGGGATCAGTCACCAATGGGTGAAGTGGGCGTTACGGTAACTTCGAGCACCAATGAAAATGCAGGGGTGAGTAATTGCTCCGCCACAATAACAGCTCTTAAAGATGGTGTATCAATATACACCGCCGAAGCAACAGTTACAAATCCTCTGCTGAAAAATATTATTGCCAATTTTCCGGGAGTCACGGTTGCAGGCGACAAATGTACAATCACTGATTTCAAGGTTCAGCAAACAAAAGAAGGGATTAAAACACTTACCGGACCGGGAGCTGGAGTAATTGTAAAATACGATTCGGAAGTAGGCGACACCTACCCCATCGGTAGTACAGGTAAAGAAAGAAAAGTAGTAAGTAAAACGGGTGAGGATGACTATTCGTATGGTTTTATGCTTATTAAAACTATACAGGTTGAAATGGAGCCCCTTGATTTGAAGAAAACCGGCGGAATAACCAAATACACTTATATTGCCAACCACAAATTTGGGTTGGTTGGAGTTAAAGTATCATTCGATGATGGTACAAGCGCTGACTTCCCTGTTTATTCCAGCACGGGAAATTAATTCCGGTCATTAAATTTTACAATAATCCGGGTGATTGATATCAACCCGATTTAGGTCGTGCATATGAAGAACCTGCTTTTACCTTACTACTTCAAGATATTTGGTATTGTTTTATTATTGGCAGGAATTGCGATGGCCATATTTTATATTTGGTTCGATTTTCGATTTACCATACCGGTATTTGCAGTGTACTCAGTATTTTTTGAAACGAAAATATTTGAAGTTTTCCGCACAAATTTTGCTGATGAACTTACCTTGCTGGTCCTCATCTGTGGTTTAGGTTTGATTGTTTTCTCAAAACAGAAAAATGAATGGGCAGGTCTCGATTTTATTCGCTTCAAAGCTCTATCACTGGCAGTAATTGCAAATACCGTTTTTCTTTTACTTTCCGTAATATTTGTCTATGGCAGTGGATTTATGGGCATACTTGTCATTAATGTAATCTCACTCTTTGTTTTCTATCTAATCATATTTTTATTGATTAAACGAAAAAAATCATCAGGATTATAGTGAAATAGGATTCAAAAGCACTTTCAGAAAAGTTAATTGACTTTATTTCCAATTAATGCTTCTGTTCATGCGGAAGTCAGAATCGGTTTTTACCTTTTCTTTTTTCCGTGACAGGGAATCAATTCTGAGCCATGTTATTGACAGGAGAAGAGACAGCAACCAGCATAGGCGGGTTATAAGCAGTGCTGTAGTTTTCGGGATGGCCAATCCGGTGATTCGTTTTAGCGCGTACTGGGTGTATGTATCGGGCAGGTTGATAATACCCATTTTGCGAAGGATATTAAAATGCCAATCGGTTAGAATACAATTGCTTAATTCATGTCCGAATATTATCCATGAACATCCTGTGAGTAAAACCACAACAAGATGAATTTTCCGCAGATTAGGAAAAAGCCAGCCGGAAACTATAAAAATCACCAGCAGAAAATGGAATATATCAAACATGATATCCAGAAAAGGCAACATGATGTCTGCTTTCAGTATCATTATATTTTTAACTGGTATTAAAACGGGATAAGACTTTTATAAGTCTAGAAACCTATACTCAATAAGTTTTACAAAACTGCTGCAAGAAAATTAACAATTAGCACACTAAAAGGATAAAAACATTACCGGGAACCGATGGATAAATCAGTTCCCGATTAGAGGTTTGATCATTTTAGATAAACGTATCGCACTTAACTGTTTTTTATCTGCATAACCCTGCGGTGTATGCTCGATAAATAATTTATCATGGTTATATACCTGTTGGCCGCCGGCGCAATCAAAACTTTACCGGTACCTGTAAAAGTGTTTACAATTCCTTCGCCCGAAATCATCGATCCGAAGATTCCTTTATTTGCTTTTGATACCGTTAGCTGAACGCTGGATTGACGAGCTACGGCAAAAGAGCCATCCACCACAAGTTTCCCATTATTCAGTTCAATGGTTTCGAGTGGCCCGTTCGATAAAATTACCAGTTTACCCACACCCGATACTTTGGTTTGAAAAAAACCTTCACCGGAGAAAAGCCCGGAAATAGATTTATTGGTAAACGAACCTATTTCAATACCCATTTCGGAAGCATAATAAGCGCCTTTATCGAGTATCCATTCTTCGCCTTTAAGTTCCATGATGGTGAAATTACCAAACGTAGGCTCAAACCAAACGGTTCCGCCTCCACGGATCACTGGTTTTACAACACTTTCGCGCGTAACCATTGATTTCAGGAAACCGCCAGCTGTTGGAAGATTAGCTTCCATTTCGAGGTTTCCCTGCATGTAGTACATGCCGCCCGATTCGTAACGGACAGCGCTGTTATCGAAATCTGCTTTCAGAAATTTGAGGGTTTCTTTTTCGACAACTTCAAATTTAACTGCCCCGAATTGTGCGGGTGCCGGTTGTTGACTAACCTGAGGCGGTGGCTGGTATGCCGGAGCAGGTGTTGGAGCTTGTGCAGGAGCTTGTGCAGGAGCTCCTGCTAATGAGTTTTTAGCCCCGCATTCAGGGCAAAAGGCTGCTCCATCTATCATTCGGGAGCCACAGTTACTGCAAAATGCCATACTAATCAGTTTTAAATGGTTTAAACAAGTTAATTGACTTTTAATACTTATCTGTCTTCAGTCCCGTTATTACAAATCCTAATCAAGCTCATAGCCTTCAACAATTACAAATCCATTGCCCATAAAGGTTTTTGACCAGGTTGAAAAATCGGAATCCCATATATAATAGGTTCCTTTTGCAAACATTTTATTGGGTTCAGCAACCCATTTTGCATTCGGGGCACCGTCTTTTCCTGTTTTGCCGCTGGCTTTGTAAGTTCCCAGGATATTTCCATCGCGATCCTTCATTGTTATGTTTCCAGCACCGGAAGTTCCCATGCCGTCGTTGTAATGATCGGTTGTAATTCGCACTATCATGGTTGATTTTTCCAGGGTGAGTTTAACAGGATTTTTTGGCTTTTTATTTTTCGGATCTTCCTTACGGCCCACTTCATGTATAACCTTTGTAGCAAGAGTATTTCCACTGTTAGCAGATGATATTTTTACTCCCGGATCAGGTTTTGTTGGTTGTGAAGAAGTAGATTGCTGGGTAGCTTTGTTTTTTTCCTGTTCGCGGTATTTAGCTAGTTCCTGGTCAATTTTACTCTTGGGTTTGGAGGTATTCTTTGGTTTTTCCGGTGTAGTTTCTGCTGCTACAGCTATTTCATCTTCGGGCACAGGAGTATCGGTAATTGTTGCTTCAGGCACTTCAATGGTTGAGGTTGTATCGGCCGTGGTTTCAGCAGGAGCAGCAAGGAACTTGTTGTACGCAAACCATCCGCCGGCTCCCAAAGCGCCTAAAGCAATTACTACCAAAAGAATTGTCAGCCAGGGTTTTCTGGCTGTTTCCTTTTTAACCGGAGTTGGCGTAACAGCCGGCGTTTTTTGCTGAATAGGTTGCGGTGATGGTGCTTTGGGAGGTATTGATATAGGTTCAGCCGGGGGCGGAACAAATGCCGGTTCGGGATTTGTTGTAGCAGATGGAGTATTTCCGATACCTGTGTAGCCTGCATTTTCGCTACTATTTGTGTCAAAACCACATTCCTCGCAGAATCGTTCGTCAGACACTATTACAGTACCACACTGTGGGCAAAACTGTTTATTTCCCGTTTCAACCGGAGGTTTCTCCTCAGCTAAAGCTGGAGGAATAATTATTTCCGCAACTGGAGTTTCAACGATAACCGGTTCGGCTGCAACAGGAGTAGCAGTATC
>CAZOXJ010000267.1:0-4769 GCA_964583325.1 uncultured Lentimicrobiaceae bacterium | reverse complement strand
ACGCTTTTCGGGCATGCCGAATCGCCTTTGATTGACGGTGACCAGGTTTTTCTGACACCCGGCGGTGCTGATAACAATGTGGTTTCCCTGAACCGTTTTACCGGAAAAATAAACTGGTCATGTAAAGGATTTGGTGAAATACCCGGTTACAATTCACCTGTTATGATCAACCTGCCTTCACTAAAAATACTAGTTACTTTCAGCGCCTACCATTTGATGGGAATTGATGTCCAAACCGGCAAATTACTCTGGGCGCACGAACAGGTAAATGTTCCACTTGCTGAACGCAAGCCCGGTATGGGCGATACGCACAGCAATTCGGCATATTACGAAAACGGCTATATTTATTATGTTGCAGGTGATAACAACTGCGGCACAAAGCTGAAACTTTCGGACGACGGAAAACAGATTACCCAGGTTTGGAATAACAAGGCAGTTGATAATTACATGGGTGGTTTCATTAAAATTGATAACTGCATCTATACCGGCAGTGAATCAAAACGCTCGCTGATCTGCGTTGATGCCAATACCGGGCAGGTTATTGATTCTCTGAAAATAGGAACCGGATCAATGGCACTTGCCGACAATTTGCTTTATTATTACAATCAGCGTGGTGAAATGAATCTGATAAAACCTGCTCCCGCCAAAATGGAGTTAATCAGTAAATTCAAAATTACAGCCGGCACCAAGGAGCACTTTTCGCACCCGGTAATAAAAAATGGCGTTCTGTATATCCGCCGCGGTCAGGCATTGCTGGTTTACGATATCAGGAAAAAATAACTACTACTTAAAAAAGAATATTATGACAAAAGAAGAATATTTCAAATCAACAGGCTTTAAAATTCTACTGCCCGTTATAGTTGTTGCCTTGATAATTACACTTTGGCGCAATGGTTACGAATTCGGGCAATGGCTATATAGCGTACTTCAGTAGAAAAAACAAGCTCGTAATTTGTAGCAGATTTGTTTTTGTAACCCAAACCCTTGAAGGGATCTAAATTAACGGTTCTAATTTTAACGAAACCAATAAAATAAACAGGTGTCAGATGATCTGTAAATTAAAACCCATTCTGCTTTTTGCCTTTCTAACTTTATCATCGGGCATATTGGCGCAGACTATCACCCAATTCCGGGGTCCTAACCGCAACGGTATTTATCCTGAAACAAACCTGTTGAAATCATGGCCGGCAGAAGGTCCGGCAGTGCTGTGGAAAGTGGAAGGAATCGGCAACGGGTACAGTTCGCCTATCATTTCCGGCGACAGGGTGTATGTAACCGGCGAAATCGACAGTATCGGGTACCTGTTTGCTTACACTAAAACCGGCTCACTGATCTGGAAAAAACAAACCGGCCGCGAATGGATGGAAAATTTTACCGGATCGCGATCAACACCAACCCTGGTTGACGGGCTGCTATACCTGGAAACCAGTATGGGCCGCGTTATCTGTTTTGATGCAGTTGATGGAACTGAAAAATGGTCGGTTGATATGCTCAAAGATCTTCATGGAGTAAATGTGCGTTTCGGATATTCCGAAGGACTGCTCCTGAACAACAACCTGGTTTATTGCTTTCCCGGTGGCTCCGACACCAATGCTGTTGCCCTCGACCGGTTCAACGGTAAGATTGCCTGGGTTTCAAAAGCAATGGGGGATTCAACGGCATATACTTCACCAGCTCTTATCACATTGCCTTCGCGAAAAATCATCGTTAACTTTTCAATCCATAACCTCATCGGGCTGGATGCAGCTACTGGAGAACTTTTATGGAACAGGCCACTTATTGGACCAGGAGATATACAGGCTAATACCTCTCTTTTCGAAGATGGACATATTTACTCAATTACAGGAGGAGGTAATGGCGCCGTGAAACTGAATTTATCGGATGATGGCCGCTATATCACCGAAATCTGGCGCAACGAAAAAGTTTCGGATGTTCATGGAGGCTTTGTAAAAGTTGGCAATTACATCTATACTTCACAGTACAAACCACGACGTTATTGCAGCATAGATGCAACAACAGGCTCGATTTCGGATTCACTGAAATTCGATAAAGGTTCCCTTATTTTTGCTGATGATATGTTGTATTGCTATACTGAAAAGGGAATGGTTGGATTAGTAAAGCAGGAGAATGGTAAGATGGAACTCGTAAGTTCTTTCAAAATGCCAGTCGGAACCAAGGAGTTTTTCACCATCCCGGTAATTTCGGAGGGAGTGCTTTATATGCGGCATGGTGATGCAATGCTGGCGTATGATATCAGGAAGAAATAGGTTAATTCCGAAAATAAAAGAGGTACAGATTATTTTACCCATTTCTGTGAAAAACAGATATCACCGTACAGGAAAGTGATTTATTGAAACCGAAAATTGCGACTAAATATTGGTTACAATATTGTTTTGTTTTATCTTTGCATAACTCTATCGATATGTCGAAAGCCGAAAAATTGATTGCGCGGTTATTATCACAGCCAAAAGACTTTACGTATTCAGAACTTAGAACATTACTGGCTTTCTGGGGATACGAAGAGTTGCAAGGAACGGGATCGAGGGTTTGTTTTCAAAGTAAAAAACATAAAATTAAACTTCACAAGCCACACCCCGGAAACATTCTCAAGCAGTATCAAATTGGATTAATTGTTGACGAACTTAAAAAAGAGGGTTTAATTTAACAGGAGGACATAAGATGAAAGATGTGTTAAATTACAAAGGATTTATCGGCTCTGTACATTTTTCTGCCGATGACAGTGTTTTTTACGGCAAAGTTGAAGGAATTACTGACCTGGTAACTTTTGAAGGCGAAACTGTGAAAGAGCTTACCGAGGCTTTTCACTTCATGGTTGACGAACATATAAAAGATTGTGAAGCCGAAAATATTGCACCCGAAAAGAGCTACAAAGGCAGTTTTAATGTACGTCTCACACCAGAGCTCCACAAACGGATTGCTGTTTCTGCTAAAATGCGAGGTATTACCATAAATAAATTTGTTTTCGAAGCTCTCAGTGAAACAGTATCTCATTAAATGAAATGATTCAAAAATTTGCTTTTGGGCCATTTGCAATTCCCTTTATCGTGAGCTGAAATATTTCCCTGTGATAATTGAATTTAAATTACTGCTTTCCATGGTAATCATAAGCTGAACTCCGGTTGAGTTATGGAATATTATTCCGCTAAATATGGATAATTTTATCTCATTCTGGAAATCAGAACTAGTATGCCTTCACACCGTCCGGCAATATCAAATGTGATTATATATCAGTTACATCCACTATAAAACTCAATGTCTATGAATTAGCGATTTACAATAGTATCGCCTTAAATAAGTACTTTTGCTTTCGTAAAAACCAGCAGTGACTTGATGCTTAAACCCTACATTTTCAGATACCTTCTTCCCGCTTTTATAGTGGTTGGAATTGGCATTTTAGCATGGTGGCTTATCTATAACCCGGTTAAAACATTTACGCCATCAGTTCCTGGAATGGATGAACGAAAAACCGGTGCCATTGCCGCCCAGAAAGTTAATATTGGCGAAACCTTTACTTTTTTCAAAACCTGCGACGATATTCCAGGCACACGCTGGCCCCGGTTTCGTGGTGCTGATTTTGATAATGTGAGCAAAGAAAATATCCGCCTGATTGATAAATTTCCCAAAGAAGGTCCGAAAATCCTGTGGAAAATACCTCTTGGTGAAGGGCATGCAGCACCGGCAGTTTACGATGGCCGTGTGTATATTCTTGATTACGATGAAACTTCAAAGCAGGACCAACTCCGCTGTTTTTCGCTACTGAACGGAGAAGAACTCTGGAGGCGAGGTTATAACGTACGATTGAAAAGGAATCACGGTTTGTCGCGTACCATACCGGATGTAACCGAAAACTATGTTGTGACTATAGGCCCGCGCTGCCAGGTAATGTGCGTAAACCGGCTGAATGGCGATTTGCTCTGGGGGCTTGATCTGGTAACGGAATACAATACAGAAGTGCCTTTCTGGTATACCGGTCAATGCCCACTGATTGTGAACGACACTGCCATCATTGCAACCGGAGGAAAATCTCTGTTGATAGGTATCGATTGTAAAACAGGGAAAAAAGCCTGGGAAACGCCAAATCCGAAAAACTGGAAGATGTCGCATTCCTCCATTATGCCGATGACGTTCAAAGGGAAGAAAATGTTTGTGTATTGCGCTATTGGCGGGATTTGTGGCATTTCTGCCGAAGGTGCCGATAAAGGAAAAGTTCTTTGGGAAACGCCTGATTTTTCACCTGCAGTTATAGCTCCATCACCTTTGATACTTGATAACGGGCTTGTTTACATGACAGCCGGATATGGCGCCGGTGCCGTACTTATCCAGGTAAAAGAAAACGGCGGTGGTTATTCAGCTGAGATAGTCAAACAATATAAACCACTTGCAGGATTAGCTTCGGAGCAGCAAACTCCGATTTTTCACAACGGCTTTGTTTTTGGTATTTTACCCAAAGATGCCGGCGAGCTCCGGACACAATTTGCCTGCTATAAAGCAAGCGATACCCAAAAAGCAATTATGAGCAGTGGTAAAGCTGAGCGGTTCGGACTTGGACCTTATATTTTAGCCGATAACAAATTCTTTATCCTGAATGATGACGGAGAAATGACTATCGCAAAATACTCAACCTCAAAGTTTACCGTTCTGGATAAAGCTAAAATCATCGACGGGCAGGATTCCTGGGGACCGATAGCTATCACGGGTGGTTATTTGTTGATGCGGGATTCAAAAACACTGCTTTGCCTTGATGTGAG
>CAZOXJ010000266.1:0-4776 GCA_964583325.1 uncultured Lentimicrobiaceae bacterium | reverse complement strand
GTAACCCAATTCAACGAAAGTTATGATACTAAATACAGCTATAGCATGACCGGAATAAGATTGGGATATCACCTGGCTGACGGACTTGGTATAAGCGGGTATGCCGGTATCAAACACTTTTTTTTCGAAACCATGATCACGGAAGTCAATACCGAAACCCATTCAGCCGATTACCCGGCGCTCACCACCGGTATAGCAATTGATTATAAAAGGAAAATTACCGGATCCCTTTCAGCAATGGCTTCTGCTTCCTGCAATTACACCAAAACCAGTAAGGTATCGGTGGACAGTAAATATTCGGAGGATATTCTGTCGTCGCAGTTAATATCCAAATACTGGGATGCAAATGTTGCCCTGGCATATGGTTTGGGCCGTTTTATGCCTTTTGCAGGCGTTGGCTTTACCCAGCAGTTTGTAAACACCATTACCCAGGAACAATACACTACTGCCGATGATAATGGACAGCCATACAACGAGGTGGACAAATTCGACAGCCACTTTCAGGGGCAATCTGTTTACGGCTTTGCCGGGCTCGAATATTTGCTGGGCAACAAAATTTCGCTTTATGCAAGGGGGGCTTTTATCAATCCTTACACTTTAAATCTCGGAATCAGAATAATCATTTAACGTATCAGGAGGAACAAAAATGAAAAATATATACATAATAATAGCTTATACTATACTCATTCCTTTCAATGCCTTTACCCAGAATGCATGGAATGTAACCAACAATTTGTTTTCGTACAATAAATTAGAAAAAGATTTGAGTTATTACTACTTTGGAACAGCTTCCGTTGTTTTTGAAGGCAAAATTTTTTACTTCGCAACTTATGCGGCTGACGAAAATTTGATGGTTGTCAGAGAAGTTAGCAATGTGCCGGACGGTACTGATTTTACTCCCGATGAAGATGAACATTATGAAATACTAAAAAATAAACTTGAACTCTATTCTAAACCTGCTCCGGTTGTGTTTGATGGGAAACTCTATTTATTTTTTGAATACAAAACGGGGTTTGTTGCATATGTTACATACCAGGGCGATCAAGTATGGTCAGACCCGGTAATTTACCCGGAATCCAAAAACCTCCATCTCGATTATGGAGCAGCTGTACAAATTGGAGATAACCTTTGCCTGGCAACATATTCCGATAAAGAAAATCTTCAAATGAACTGGACCACCGACCCAACCAATCCTGATGGCTGGAGTAGTCATAAATTCGCTATGGATAACGAATTATCGAGAGATCACTATTTTTATGGGGGTATTTCTACTTATGTCAATAGAGGGATTTCTTTGATAGCCCAAACCTACCGTGAAGGTACCGTTGTCACTCAAAAGCTAATGCTAGCAAATATAAATTCATTAGGGCATGCCCAGGTTGCGCAATTTAAATTTAATTCTTCGGGGCAGCTCGATTTACTTCGAAATGATATAATTGAAAGTGAATTAACCTTCCAATCAGTTGCCCTGGCTCAGGGATCAGTAGAAAACGATCCGTCATCAATCGGAAACTGTACGCAGTTGTTCGTTAAGAATGCAAAAACAGATAATAAATATTATAGGTACAGAATATTGCGTTATCAATTAAAGGAGGGAGAATCCGCCTGGACTCTTGCGGAATCGAATCTGGTACCTCAGAATGACCCTATTAAAATGTGGGGGGATGGCTTAACAGATATCACAGCTGTTAATTACGATATGCTTGATAAAACACAAAATAATTCAAGCATTCAGAGATACATAGCTCTTTTATACCGAGGGGACAACGATAAGAACTGTCCGCTACTTTGTGCCTGGGCAAAATCTGATTATTTGAAATATTCAAGAGAACATGTTAAAGATTTTCAAAATGACATGGCACATCGCCAGTATATTGGTTTCTTTGAAGGACCACCTCCATTTTTTCTAAATGGAGGTACAGCACCAAGTTTTGATAATGGGCCTAATAAAATATCGTCCCTTGAATTTACACATAAGGTATCCGCAGTTGTTGAAAAGAGCAATACTTACGAATCAACCCATAAAATAACAGCTCATGTTCCACATTTATCGTCAGAAATTAGTTTAATTCGGAGTGAGAATACAAAATACAAAACTACTGTTACAAGTACATTCGGACACACTGAAAACCCTGGTCCAGAAAGCTTAGGACATTACCTCTTTCAGGCTCCAAAAATTATAATGACAGAGTATTCAGTTTATGACTGGAAAAAAGGCACAAACAAAGACACCCTTTACCCGACTTTTTATTTTTATATGGAGGAAAAGTTATACTTTGAGGAAGATACATTGAAGAATTCACTTAACTCTTCCGATCCGCAGACATTTATGAATATGAATCGTAAAATTGATTTTAGAGGTTATGAATCAGTTCTGGGCTCCGGTGTTGAGGCCCCTTCTGTTTCATGGTCCAAGCAGGGCGAAGACTGTAAATCTGTCGAGATTGAGCAAGACAGTTCATTATCGAGCACAAATAAAAAATCATGGAAGCTTAGTAGTGAATTCAGCAAGTATTTTGGTTCAGAAATGGAAAAGTCCATTGAATATGAAACCACTACCACAACATCCACATCCAATGAATTAACTGCTTGTACAAGGCTAAATGATCCTGTTGGTCCTTTAGAATTGAAAAGACTGAATTATGATGTCTATTGGATTAAATATACTGAAGGTCAGCCAAACTGGTGGATTAAAGATTCAACTTATAAGGAACAAGAGACATGGTGTATAACCTATAAGGTAACAAGTATGACTTTTAATAATGATTCTTTAATATCGGATACAACATCATGGGGAGCTTACCTTCCTCATACCCACGAAACCAGTCTGATCACCGATTCAATATCAGTCAAGAAAATTGAAGATATTAACTTACAGCCTGGTACCTCGCCATTAAAGCAAAACAATCCCAACCCGTTTATTGGAAGCACCAAAATCAAGTACACTGTTGGCATTGAAAATATGCCGGCAAATTCAACGGATTGCTTAACACGGTTAGTAATCTACAACCTAAGCGGCCAGCAAGTAGCCACCCTCGTTAACGAAAACAAAGCCCCCGGCAGCTACGAAGTGGAATGGGATGCCTCGCAGTTTACTCCCGGTGTTTACTTCTACAGCCTGCAAAGCGGAAGTTTTAAGGATGTGAAAAAACTGGTATTGCTCAAGTAAATGTTACTGTCTGAAGCGCGTCGTATTTTATGACGCGCTTCAGCATTACTGCCGGAGCAAAATTATGACAGGATTTAACCAGTATAAAACAGCATTCCTATGAAAACGAACAAACGATTTATGAATTTAAAGGCAGTGCTGTTTTTAGCATTGGTTTTTACCCTGTCTGCTTCAGCAATTGCCCAAATACCCGACTACAATCTGCCGCAGAACTGGATGTGTCATCCTGTTTTGAAAACTACGGATGTTGCCCGGCAGTATGATTTAAAACTGACAGTTCTGAATTCGGATACTACACATAAATTTGATACAATTTATCCCCGATATACCGATACCCTGGTAGATATATTTTATATGTATCCAACAATTAACATGGATATGGCCAAAGGTAACACAGCTATAGATAATATTGACACGGCTGTTGCGCAATTTGTGTATCGTGAGCAGGCGGGTATTTATGCTCAGTATGGGCGGGTTTTTGCGCCGTACTACAAACAAGCTACAATCGGCGTTTTTTTGATGCACAATTTATCAGAACCGGAAAAACTGGAACTGGCTGATTATATTGACACAGCTTACAGGGATGTTGAAGCTGCCTTTGATAATTACCTCGAAAAATACAATAACGGGCATAAGATTATTCTGATAGGGCATTCGCAAGGATCGGATATGATGCGGTTTTTGTTACACAGACGATTTGATAACAACCCTGTCCTTAAGTCGCAGTTAGTGGTTGCCCTTTCGGGAGGCGAACCAAATTATGCTGCAACCGACGGAAGCAGAACCGGCGGCTCACTGGAGCATATTAAAACACTTGATTCGAGCCTCCCGCTTGAAAGTGGTTGCATAATAAGCTGGCGCTCCTATAAATACGGATACGATGGAACGGCAATTGATGCAGCTTCTATTTTTTATAACCAACATTTCGTGGATAGAGGCTTGCTCTTTCAAACCTACGATACGGTAAACAACAGGCATAGCGATTCAAATTACGATTTTGGTTATTCTGTGAATAAGCCGGTTACCCGTTACATTTCGTTGTCGCCGGATAGCTCTCAGTACTGGGGTTTTGATGATATGTTCGGTGCGCAGTTTTTATCGGTGCCCAATAAACCCGGTTGCACCTATTTAATGATTAATCTATTGCCTGTTTCATCCGATTTAAGATCAATACCGAATCCATTTATAAATGATCCTACAAATCCTTTATTCTCTTTATTTCCTTCAATACCTATACCCGACAGCAGTTCATTTACTGATCCTAATGTAAAATATGCTAACACCAACTATCATTGTTGGGATATGCAATTCGTACAGGGTGATTTATTGAATCTGTTGCCGGAATTGATTGCGATCACTATTCCCAGTACTTCTGTTCCGGAAGTTGCTGATGTTGAAAATTCCATTCGTGTATATCCAAATCCGGCTACGGATATAGTGCATTTGAGCAATGTGAATTCAAAAATCAAAAGTATCAGGCTTTACACCCAGCAGGGAAAGTTAATCCAGGAGTTTTTTACCAACGATTTTTCTGTTTCAACCCTGGCTGCCGGAATCTATTTTATCCGTATTCAAACTGATAAATCGTCTGTTACCAGTAAACTTGT
>CAZOXJ010000265.1:0-4794 GCA_964583325.1 uncultured Lentimicrobiaceae bacterium | reverse complement strand
ACAAAGTTAGTAAAGTGGTTTTTGGTTAACTTTGGTTTTTGGTTAATCCGGTCTCAGCCGGACCGCAAAGAAAGGCGGAGACTGGTAAAGTTTTAATATTACTTTTGATGCTGCAAAACAGGTCAGGGGTTTTTAAAAGTACTACAACAACTCGGATTACTTCCCTTTGCCACTACACAGCAAAAAAACTGCCGGATTTTTCCGGCAGTTTTCATTTATGGAAGTTTGTAAAATATTTTTACTCCTTAACGATTTGCAATATCCGGAACGCATTTTTAAGACTATCCTCAACCGGAATAAAAGTATAGTTAAACCCGGATTTGAATTTATCGGCTGAGTAGTATGATTTTGCCATAGCAGCACGCACATTTTCGCGCGTAATCAGAGGCCGGGCACCGGTTATGCGGCTCCGCAATTCATCGAGCCAGGCAATTGCGTTTAATACACCGTTATTCAAAGCAATTTTAGGGTGAGGCTTATTGAGGCAATCTGCCGCTTTTATAAAAAAATCCTTCATCGAAAGATTTTCAGCATTCAGCACATAACGTTCACTGCGAATATTGCTCTCCATCAAGAGTATCATCGCGTTTACCACATCACGTACATCAACATACCCATTAACACCGGGAGTATAAAAAGGAAGAAATTTGTTAATTTTATGAAACAACTGATTGGTAGCTTTATGATGGCATCCGGCTCCGATAATTACCGACGGATTTACTATTACCGCATTCAGACCTTCTTCGATACCTCGCCACACTTCGCGTTCGCCGCCGTATTTGCTGATGGCATACCCGCTGTTGTTTCGTGAAGTTTTCCATTTTGCATTTTCGTTGATCAGTTCCCCTTTTTCGGCCTGGCCAAGTGCAGCTATTGAACTTACATGACAAAGTTTTTTTACTCCATTTTCGAGGCAGGCATTTACCACATTGGCAGTTCCTTCGATATTAACATCGAGCATGGTTTTTAAATCGCGTGGATTAAAGGAAACCAGGGCTGCGCAGTGATATACAAAGTCAACTCCCTGCATGGCTTGATTCAGCGAATAGGGATCCAATACATCGCCTTCGACCCATTCGACCTGATCAATAAGATTTTGTTCCTTTTCAGTTGAAACGCAATTTAAAATGGTATGCGTATCGTAGGGCTTTTTCCCGGGGCGCAACAACACCCTTACCTTATGGCCTTTACGGGTAAGTTCATATAAAAGATAGGTTCCTACTAATCCTGTTCCGCCGGTTACAAGTATCATGCTGCAAAACTATGAATTTTTTAATCGCATCACACCCGGGGTATAAAGCTGTCTTGCTTTTTCATTTCACGTAAGTATCTTTGTTACGAATTTATTCCTATCATGAAAAAACTACTCTCCTTTCCTTTCTTATGTATAATATTGATTGCCAGCACTGTTCAGGCTCAGTCAGGTGAAATTAATTACCAGCCCAATTGGGAATCGTTGAATTCACGTCCGTATCCGCAATGGTTCCGCGATGCTAAACTGGGGATTTTCATTCACTGGAGTTTGAGTTCCGTTCCGGCATGGAGTGGCAAAGAACAATATGGGGAATGGTTTCTGCGGGGGCTAATGGTAGGAGATACTGCCCGCATTAATTTTCAGAAACGCGTGTTTGGCGAAAATTTCACATACGAAGATTATGCTCCCTTATTCAAAGGAGAGCTGTTTAATGCTGATGAATGGGCCGGTTTGTTTGCGCGCTCCGGAGCACGTTACGTTTTGCTTGTTGCTAAACATCACGACGGCTATTGCCTTTGGCCGAGTAAATATGCTCCGGGATGGAATACCATGGATGTTGGACCGCACCGCGATATTGTCGGTGAACTTTCAAAAGCCGTGAGAGAAAAAGGGATGAAAATGGGCTTGTATTACTCCTTACCCGAATGGAACAATAAACTTTACCGCTGGGGAACCGATAAGCCCGAAATGGTTACCCGTTATGTTGATGAACATATGATTCCGCAGTTTAAAGAACTGATTTCCACCTATAAGCCCAGCCTTATTTTTTCGGATGGTGAATGGGACCACCCTGCCTCCACCTGGCATTCGGCTGAACTGATAGCCTGGTATTATAACCTTGTTGGCGATGAAGCCATTGTAAACGACCGCTGGGGCGGCGGCGCCGATTACGGATACCGGACTCCCGAATACAGCTCGGGACTTAGCATGAGTGAGCGTCCGTGGGCCGAGGTACGCGGACTGGGTCGTTCGTTCGGGCTCAACCGCAACGAGTCGCTCGATGCGTATATGACGCCCCAGGATCTGGTGCATTTTTTTGTAAAAGCTGTGGCAAATGGCGGAGGTATTACAATTAATGTTGGTCCGTATGCCGATGGACAGATTCCCTTGCTGCAACAGGAACGTTTACTGCAACTTGGCGGATGGCTTAAGGTGAATGGCGAGGCTATTTACGGATCAACCATGTACGCAAAAGCAACGGAAGAAAAAGAGGTTAAATTTACCCGTATTGATCAGGAAATTAATTTCGACTGGGTGCGCAATTCGCCTGGCAAACCTGTTACGGAAGATAATTTTACCGCTACCTGGACAGGCTATATTCAACCCCGTTTTACGGATGATTACCTGTTTGAAGCTCAGGCTGATGATGGCATCAGGCTTTGGATTGATAACAAGCTGGTTATAAATAAATGGAATGCTGATGCTACCGGAACGCAGAGTAATGTGATGGAAGCCGGAAAAAGCATTGCAAAAGAAGGACACATTACACTCGAAGCCGGCAAGAAGTATGCGATAAAAGTAGAATATTTCGAAACCCAGCAGAATGCACATGCTTACCTTTGGTGGTCGTCAGCAAATCAGGCGAAAGAAATTGTTCCTGTAAGTTGTTTGTTTGCTAATTTGCAGTCAGCGAAAGGCAACGGGTTGTATGCCGTTTACAAATCGAAGGCAACACGCCTGTGTTATACTGTAAATAATAGAAATATTTATGCTATCTCGCTGGAATGGCCTGCTGACAACAAGCTTATCCTGAATATGAAAATGCCGTCGGCCGGAACGAAAATCAGTTTACTCGGACGCCCCGGTAACCTGCCGTGGAGTTACGAAAACGGTAAAGTGATTGTTGATCTGAGCCCGGTGAAAATTGCAGAATTACCTTGCGAATGGGCCTGGGTTTTTAAGGTTGGAAAGTAAGCTTTTTTACTCATTTTTAATGCCTGATTGTATGCAATTACGGTCTGTATAGTGTTGATATCAAATTTTTTATACACTATACAAAGTAGTATATTACAAAGTAGTATAATGCGAAATTTTTGTGCAAATGTTAATCCAATACTCCGTTAGATTTTTATTTACCGCGAAGACGCAAATTAATATGTAGCAGATTATCAACATATTAGGACGCAAAGACCTGAATTCATATACTGTTGATAATAAGGTTATTGGGAATTATTAACGGACTAATGCAATCCGGATTACAGATTAATAGGAAGCCAACAATTCTAACCTTCAATTCACATGAACCCATTGGAGTTTAACCTTGATAAAATCAGACCGCTTGCAAAAAGCAATGAAGATCAAAACTACCGGTTTCGCAGTTTCCTGAAAATGCAGGACTCAGAAAAGATCGACAGAATAGTTCATCGTCTGGATCGCGAAATCAGGAAGCAGATTGACTGCACGCAGTGCGGAAATTGTTGCGCTGAGCTTTCGCCCCGATTATCTGACGGTGAGATTGACCGCCTGGCCCAAATCGATTCAATTTCAAAAGAAGAATTTATTCAGAAGTTTGTTGAGTCTGATCCGGTTGAAGGGGATTATTTCCTGAAAGGCAAGCCCTGTAAATACCTGTGCGAAAAAAAATGCAGCGTATATTCTAACAGGCCCGAAGATTGTAAATCCTATCCTCACACCCACAAAAAAGATTTTAACACAAGAACCCTGGGAATAATTGAAAACTATGGCATCTGCCCTATCGTTTTCAATGTTTTTGAACGGTTAAAACTTGAAATAAGATTCAGATAGCTATTGTTCATTTATCAGTTATTCAACTATATAAATCAATAGTGCAACAGGCAGTTTCCCGTCAATAGTGTATAATACATCTCCATACAAGCCGGAACCACGCCTCACTTCACGGCCATCAAAATTGAAAAGTATATCTCCGTATGAACTGGAACCTCTTCGCAGGTTTTTCCCATCCCAATTGTAAATAATATTGGCATAAGAACTTGAACCATGCCTGAAATTTTTTCCATCCCAGTTATATAAAATGTCACCATAGGAACTTGATCCTTTCCGGATGTATTTCCCGTCCCAGTTTATCAGAATATCGCCATAAGAGCTTGAACCTATCCGGAGATTTTTCCCATCAAAATTGTATAAAATATCGCCATAAGAACCCGAACCTTTTCTTACGGTTGTTTGAGCAGATAAATTGCCGGCAAGTGCAATCATCACAATGAAAGTCAGGAAAATGTGCCGCATAAAATTTTTGAGTTTTAACTGTTTTAAAATGAACACAATAATCAAACCAGAATGGTTGAGAACTGAAGTTACCTCAAGGAATTGGAATGAACTTATTTTGATGTGCTGGAAACATCTTCTGATGTATACGATTTAAAGAAATTTGTTTTACTTGAAATATTAGTCTAAAGTACCTTCTTCTCTTACTTTTTGCTTGACCAAAAAGTAACAACTTAGCGTAGCGCCTCATGAGCTCCTATAAAAATAAGCAATGAGCGAATAAAAAGTCAAGGCTTTCGAAAAACACGTTGCGGTTCTAATCAGGAGGTATCTTCTCGCAATACAAGGCATGA
>CAZOXJ010000264.1:0-4796 GCA_964583325.1 uncultured Lentimicrobiaceae bacterium | reverse complement strand
CAAAACCTCGAACGCTCCAATAAAGACCTTGAACAATTTGCGTATGTAGCAAACCACGACCTGCAGGAACCTTTGCGCATGATTTCGAGCTTCACCCAGCTGCTCGAACGCAGATACAAAGATAAACTGGACCAGGATGCCAACGAGTATATTCGCTTTGCAGTGGATGGAGCCATCCGCATGCAGAAACTGCTCAATGATTTACTGGAATTTTCAAGAATCAAGAACCAGACAGAACAATATGATCCGGTCGACACCTCAGCTCTTCTGGGGCAGGCTGTTGCAAACCTTCAGCAATTGCTGACTGAGAATACGGCCCTGGTAACCAACGATGATCTGCCGCTTATTCAAGCCGATGAAGCGCAGATGATACGGCTGTTTCAAAACCTTATCGAAAATGCCGTTAAGTTTCACAAAAAAACGGAATTGCCCCAAATACATATCTCCTGTAAAAAACAGGACAATATGTACTGGTTTTCGGTGGCTGATAACGGCATAGGAATCGAAAAGCAATACCACGACAAGGTTTTTGTCGTTTTTCAGCGTTTACATTCCGTAAGGGATTACCCCGGAACGGGCATAGGGCTGTCCATTTGCAAACGCATTGTTGAGCGGCACGGAGGAACTATCTGGTTCGAATCTATCGTAAACGAAGGGACTACTTTTTACTTTACAATACCTGCGTAAACTTCCTGAATCATGCAAAATACAGAAGAGCAAAAAATACTCCTGATTGAGGATAATCCTGGTGATATCAGGCTTGTAAAAGAAATGCTGAACGAAATTACTTCGTTTAATTACAAACTTATTTCAGCTGAAACCTTGAGAGACGGATGCAGGCAAATCGAAAATTGTCATTTCATTCTCGTTCTGCTCGACTTGAATTTACCCGACAGTACAGGGAAGCAGACCTTCGATACTATAATGAAATTAGCAGGGGATTTTCCTGTTGTTTTGGTAAGTGGGCTGAAGGACGAGGAATTATCATTATCGCTTATTAAAGAAGGGGCGCAGGATTATATTTTAAAACGCGAATTAAACAGCATCCTTCTGGCAAAAACTATTCAATATGCGGTAATACGCAAGCAGGCTGAGGCATCATTGCAGGCCAGTGAATCAAAATATCATGCAATTTTCGATAATGTGCAGGATGTTTTTTACCAAACCACTCTCGAAGGGACAGTTCTCGAAATAAGCCCATCCATTAAGCATTTTTTGGAATTTTACAGGGAAGAAATCGTTGGTAATTCGGTGTCAGCCCTTTATTTTGACTCTTCAAAAAGGCAGATGCTTCTTTCAAAACTTACGGCAGATGGTGAGGTTCAGGATTATGAGCTTGAACTGAAAACAAAAGCCGGCAAACTAAAGTATGCTTCGATAAACGCCCGTTTAATTTTCGATGCCAACGGAAAACCAGATCATATCGATGGGGCTCTGAGGGATATAACTGAACGCAAACTGGCTGAAGAAGCGCTGCACCAAAGCGAAGAACGGCTGCAGGATATCATTTTCAGCATGGGTGAATGGATTTGGGAATTGGACGAAAATGGAGTGTATACGTATAGTTCGCAAAAAGGGTTCGACTATTTTGGGCCTATACGGGAAAATGTTATCGGAAAGACCCCTTTCGATTTCATGCTCCCGGATGAAGCAAAGAGGATGGCCGGGATATTCATGGAAATCATTAAAAACAAAGCGCCGATCAAGGATTTGGAAAATTGGAATATCACAGCTTCAGGTGACATTATTTGTCTGCTTACCAATGGGGTTCCGATCCTGGACGAGCAAGGAAATCTGAAAGGATACCGTGGTGTTGATAAAGACATCACCGAGCGCAAGCGGGCGGAAGATATATTAAAGAAAAGTGAGTCATCATTAATCGAGGCGCAGAAAACTGCCAAAATGGGTAACTGGGAATTGTCTTTCATTGACAATAGCGCGAAATGGTCGGAAAATTGTTTTATTCTATACGGTTATGAACCCTTCACGTTTGAACCGACATTTGAACATTTTAAAGAAAGAGTGCATCCTGAAGATTGGCATATTATAGATGAAAGTATTAAAGGTATTGTTAAGGGTGAGACCCCTGCTGATTCTGAATCGCGTATAATTTTACCCGATGGAACCATCAGATGCTTAAAGAACATTATTGTCCCTGTTTTCGTGGATGATAAGCTGGTTGGAATAAAAGGAATTAATGTAGATATTACTGAACGCAAACAGGCAGATCAGGAAATTCAAAAGCTGAACGAAGAACTTGAACAAAGAGTAACAGAGCGAACAGCCCAGCTCTTAGCTGCTAACATCGAACTGGAAAAGTTCAGTTATACGGCTTCTCACGATCTCCGTACACCTTTAAGAGCCCTGAATGGATATGCCAGCATATTGCTTGAGGATTATGCGGATTCGATCGATGTTGATGGGGTGAGAATGCTGCATGTAATTCAGGATAATGCGAACAAGATGAGTTTCCTTATTGACGATTTACTTGCATACTCGCGTCTGGGACATAAAGAAATGAATATCTCAGAAATTAACATGTTCGAAATGGCCGAATCAGTATACAATGAACTTATTAATAAACCAGGTAACGAAAATATAGACTTCCGTTTACAAAAAATACCTGATGCTTATGGTGATCCCTCTTTGATCCGGCAGGTATTAATAAATTTAATTGGCAATGCAATCAAATATACTTCAAAGATTCATGACCGGATTATTGAAATTACACACAGAAAAGAAGGTAATGAAAGTATTTTTAGTATTACCGACAACGGCGCAGGTTTTGATATGGCACAATACCCTAAGATGTTCGGTGTATTCCAACGCCTGCATACTTCCAAAGAATTTGAGGGCAATGGTATTGGATTGGCAATAGTTCAAAGGATTATTGAAAGTCACAGAGGCCGTGTATGGGCTGAAGGTGAAATTAATAGAGGCGCTACCTTCTATTTCTCTTTACCATTAAAATAAGAAAATTTCACCTCTTACTGTTAGTTCAAATACAATCATTGCTATAGGTCTGTTGCATACTTAGTCAGCATTATGGATTGCTCTCATTTCCAGATGTAGATTGTTTGTAATCAGCGCCTTTTAATATAATCCACTCACAGTGCCAGTGCCGTTGTGTTCATGCGCTTTTTCCTGTCATGTTATTTGCAGAAAAAAGCAAATACTCTATCCTGGGTTAGAATTTATAATAGTATTTCACTACTGTCCAGTTAAATTTTACAGAAAATCCTGCAATGCTTGATATATCTCGTCCCTACGGGACTTCTGTCAACAGGGGGTTGCTTTTTATTCTACCAACATTCAGTCCCTCTGGGACTGTCCCGTTAGGGACAAGATGTTGGTAGAGAGGGAGATAAAAATTATTGAAAGTCCCGTCAGGGACGCTATGTATTTTTACCGGACAACAATGTTAGTATATATAAATCCTCTTATTCATCCCCTGCAATCATTCATGTTTTATAAAATACTGTATAACAGCTATATAATATGTTTCATTAGCCCTGTTGAGCTACTTTAAAAGTACAAAGCCGGTCTGATGTAATTAATCAGACCGGCTTTTTTTAAAGAATTTCAGCAGAGTTATTTGATAGCCGCAACAAGTCTGCGTCGATAACAGCTTTTTCCGGTTTTAAAACCTCATTCGTTATTTTGCAGGAGCCTGATTCGTAATCCCAAACAAGTCGAACGATTTTTCGCTGAACGTATCATTAAATAAAAATACCGTAAGCGCGATGTAAGCAATAAACCCAACCACAATAAGTAAATGTGTTACTGACATTTTCTGAATTTCATGCCTCGATTTTACTTCACAAACTTCGCCTGGGCAGTATTGTGCTTTTTCTTTATAAGCCAGCTTGTAAAATTTACATCCCAGGCAAATACCAAATGCCGATTCGAAGAACAGGAAAACAAGGCAGATCATACATATTAAACCTGTTATCGGGCTGAATGAATTTACAATTACTGCCAATACTAACATTATAACTGCCAGACCGATACCAATTTTCCAAGCAAACAATTTCTGCTTTGCACCCACATATTCAGGAACCTGGTTTCGTACAATCCAGCGCCCGATAATAAGCGTGGGCGAAAACCTGGGACTGATAAAAACACGGATCAGCAGATCGGTAAGGAATATAACAATCGCATATTTCAGCAACAGGAAATCTCCTTTTGATGCTGCCGTTTGTATTGATATAAACATCATCATGAACAGTATTCCTGCGGCCGCTCTTATTTCGCGCTCGTTCAATACAGGGATTGAATATCCCTCAACATCTTCGCCGAATTTGACGATTTTCTTGTCTTTTTGCATTTTTTTATCGGTTTAATTACTAAAAATTTTAAATATCCTGATTGGAAAAGGGCAGGGTTCCCTGTTTTATTGCTTTGTAATTTATATTTTTTCCAGCTTTTGAATGGCAGAATCAAAGGTATCAATAAAAAAGACTGTATTTAACTTATTACTTTCAGCTATAAAATCATGCAGGCTTTTACTGTTGTATTTTGCAAAATCACCAACAACCGCCAGCTTTACCCTGTAATTCGAAAATTTCTGCAATATGTCTCCTGCAAGCCTCGTTTTCAGGTCGAAAAAGTCAGCATGAAGGTTCCTTTCGTGGATGATAAGCCGATCACAATCCTCAAACATTAAATTGCCGAATATATCAAGAATATCCTGTGCCTGACTGATAACAAAGTTTTCGTCAGTAAGTTCAGCAATAGTGATATTGCCGGTTGATTGAATGTATTTTAATTCCATAGCTGTTATTGGTTCTAATTTT
>CAZOXJ010000263.1:0-4813 GCA_964583325.1 uncultured Lentimicrobiaceae bacterium | reverse complement strand
AGGATCGCCCGGGGTTACCCAGGAAGCTCCGGGAAAGTTTCCTGTCAGATAAACCAGATCGGTGCCCGGAACAAATCCTTCGGCCGTGGACATGTCAACATTAAAGGTTATTGTAAAGCCCAAAGGTGTAGTGACAACAGCCAGTGTGCGTGGAGTCCCCGTACCGCAGGGAGTTGATGGAGTAACCGTGATGTCACCTGAACCACTTCCAACAGTGACCGTCACGGAATTTGTTGTGCCGCCGGCGGTTTGCACCCATCCGGTTGGGAAAGTCCAGGCACAGGATACACCGGGATCATTTGTAACACTATAGGTTTCACTGCTTCCTTCCAATGGATTGGTTGCACCTGAAATTATACTTGGTTGAGCAGGAGGATTGGTATTAGGGGTTACGATTATATACTGTGCCGGCCCCATACCGAAGGCATTTGAAGGAGTAACCAGAATAATTCCCGGAAAACTTCCAACCGTTACAGTTACTGAATTCGTTGTTCCTCCGGCAGTAATAACCCAGCCTGAAGGTAACTGCCATGTATATGTAGTTCCCGGAACATTGGTCACAGCGTAAGTTTGTGTGGAACCAATACAGGGTGTTGCTGAACCACTGATTGCACTGGGTTGTGACGGAGCCGTGAAATCAGTAAGATTTCTTTGCCAAACTGAGTTTCCTGAAGTTCCGGCAAAAAGTTTACCATTAGCAATAGTTAAAGTAGTTACTTGTGGATTAAGACCTGAAGTTATATTTGCCCAGGTTGTCCCATTATCAGCTGAGCGGTAAACGCCATAGTCAGGGACACTTGTAGCTGCATAGATATTATCTCCTTCAGCGGCAATTGATAAGGTGTAAACATTATTAAGGCCACCCGAAACTTTACTCCAGTTTTGTCCATTATCCAGCGAAAGGAATATTGCAGGAACTAAAGTACTGGTTCCATTTATAATCTCAGTATTTGTACCGCTTGCCCAAATCTTACTTCCGCTGACAAGCAATTTATGAACTAAAAAGTCACTCACCTGAGTCCAGTTGGCTCCATTATCAATAGAACGAAAAATACCTTGTTGTCCTCCGCCACCGCGTAAGCCCATAATACCGGCAGAGCCAGCCTTAATAAAACTGGCTGATGAAAAGGACCATAAATTATAATTTGGGAATACACCCGGGATCCAATTGTCGCCATTATCACTTGAATAAAAGTATCCAAAATCATTTCCGAGGTATAAGGTTGTACCATCAGAATAAATGGATACAAATATAGATGCACTTACATCAATCCCGTTAGTAACCAGTGCCCAGTTTGCTCCGTTATCCATAGAACGATACACTCCCGGATCTGTATTGGATTTAATGGCAAAGAAACCTGTTCCATGCTCTATCCAGGGCAAAGGGCTCAGTTCTCCTGCTGATCCCGGAGAATTGGATAACGTCCAGTTATTACCGTTATCTGATGAAATACGACTATTTGAATATAACAAACTTGAGCCTGCATATACGGAAGGGAATTCGCTGGCCATATTTACCGGAAGTCCATTATTTACAGGCACCCAGGTTGTGCCTTCATCAGACGAGCGAAAAACACCCCCGGTATTTGTACCTGCAAACATATAGGAACCTGATACAGCAATAGCTGGTACTGCCATTTGATAAGCATGTATCCCATTACTTGACTTAGTCCAATTAAGCCCGCTGTCGGTAGTTTTATATAGCCCGGCTTTTGTACCGGCGAGAACACTTCCCACATTTACCATGAGTGATCTGGCTTCACTATAAATATCAATTCCATTGTTGGACGATGTCCAGTTTGCCCCGTTATCCGTTGATCGTAAAATTCCATTCGTAGCAGAACCCGCATATACGGTGCTGCCATCTCCAATAACAGAACTATATGTTGCGTTGCTTCTGGTTGAAACATTTGTAAGAACCCAATTATTTCCATTATCGGAGGTTTTCCATATACCCTGGCTATTCAGAGTTCCCGCATATAAATCAGTACCGTTAAAGCCAAAAGCATTAATATTAGGGGCAGAAGTATAATTCGGTGTACCATTTAGATAGTAATACATACCGGTAGTAACCTGCTGCCAGGTAGCCCCGTTGTTAGTCGACCGGAAAACACCCTTTTTATTGCTCCCCCCTCCTGTGAAAATAGCTGTTTCAGTTGCTAGTATGACATTGATACCGTTGCATGTTAAACCAGATGTCTGAAGGGTCCATGTTTCTCCGTTATCAGTCGAGCGTATGAGTGCTACTGGTGTGGAAGTTTGTACAGCTGCAAATATGGTTGTACCACTCACAGCCAGGGTATACATATTCAAGCTAATCCCGGACGGGAATCCGGCGCTTTTATTAACCCATGTAATACCATTATCATCTGAGCGGTAAACCCCTGATATGGATGCTATAAACAGACTGTTGCCCATTACGGCAATTGCTTTTACATTGGCAGGTAATGTGTTGTTAATTAATGTCCAGGTTATTCCGTTATCTGTAGAACTATAAATTGCATTACCAAGGCTGCCCATAAGGGCATAAATAGTTGTTGCTGAACGTGCAGTACCCTTGATATATCCACCGTCAGGGCCGTTTGAGGTCCATTGGGCCGTGACATTCTGAATACTGATAGTGAGAAAAAATGATGTACAAATCAGCATTAAAAAAATAGCTCTCCTTTTTTTCATTTTGTTTGCTTTTTTGATAAATGATTAAAACTAATTGTTCTTTTTCTTTTCTGATTTGTTATTCAAATCAGCAACGGAATGGATTTCCCCGGGTTTAATGATTTTCTTAATAATCTTGATCTGCATATCTAATTTCTTAACAAAACGCTCGTTTTCGGCCAGGTTGCTGTTAACCTCTTCAAATGTATCGGTTGATGAATTGCTCCCGGAAACCTCAAATTTTTCTTTTCTCAATTTCATATTCTTAATTTCCGGATCTTTCAATTTCTTAGTCATTTTTAGCGTGGGTTGGTTTTGCAAAAATGATCTGCGCTATGCTACAAAACAAATATTCTACCCCTACAAAGTAGTTACCACAGCTAAAATGTATCCCTACATTTTATGGACAATCATGATTACATACTTGTAAATGTGTAACTTAACTGATTATAGAAAATTCAGCTTTTATATCTGAGAAAGGAAAGTAACAAGGTTAACTTCAGAATTAGAGATGCCAAGTTTTTTTCGAAGCCTGTAGCGAGCGTGGTCAATTGATGCAAGCTGCTGACCGGTGAGTTCTGAAATATCTTTTGTTGACATGTTTAACCGAAGAAATGCACATAACTTTAATTCGTTCTGCGTGAGATCGGGAAAAGCTTTTAATAAATTTTCGTAAAACCCTGCATGGACCTCCTTAAAGCGTTGCGAAAATTCATTCAACATTTTATCATCGGTGCTTTTTCTCAACTCCTGGCTTATTCGTGTGATAGCATCTTTTGTCTCACTCCCCTTTGCATTGAGTTCAAGTTGTATAAGTTTATTGGACATATCAGAGAGCATCTCATTCTTTTTGATCAGTGAAATCAAATTAACAGTCAACTCCCTATCCTTAATGCTTAATTCTGATTCAATTTTTTCTTTCTCCAGCAGAACGAATTTTGATCGGAGCTTATGTCGGGAAAACACCAGGCTTAAAATGACAACCACTGCAACCAGACTCAATATGACAATAATCATTATTGTATTTTTAGCCTGCTGGGCCAATTGCCTTTTTAATTCATTTTTTTCATATAAATACTGAAGTTCAAGTTTCAGTGACAGTTTTTGTTTTTGCAGAATAGAGAGACTGTCATCGGCAAGCTTTTCCAGTACAACATATTTATACGCCTTAATTGTATCCCCTTTTTCTGTATATATATTTTTAAGAATTTTAGCAGAAGGGGCGATGATTTTATAGTAATTATTGGCCTGGCCTTCCTCCAATGCTTTTTTAAAATATACTATACTCGTATCAATCTTGTTTGTACTGTAATAACAATAGCCAAAATTTATATAACATCTGGCTATTTGCATGCGATTATTCAATTCTGTAAAAAGAACAAGGGATTGCCGAAAACTTATCAAGGCATCATGTGTATTTCCTTTATTCATCTGGCTATATCCAATATTCATAATATTGATGCCTTGTCCAAGTTTGTCGCCCAGTTTAATACTTATTGAATGCGCTTTTCTGAGAAACAGGATTGCGGTATCGTATTTCTGTAAGTCCCCATACACAACAGCTATATTATTATATTGTCGTTTTATTTCAGAAAGATTATTGATTTTTAAAGCTATTGACAAGGAATTGTTAAAATAAAGAAGGGCTTTTTTATAATCTTGTTGAGAGACGAAGTCTTTCCCGATGTCACCCAGCGAATGCGCTATCCCTCCTTTGTCTTCAAGTTTTTCAAATAACTTTAAACTCTTGAAAAAATATTGCGAACTATTGTCATAATCTCCCAGTTCAGAGTATATCGCACCTGTCAAACTCATTGAATTGGCCAGTTCCAGGTCAAATCCCATATCCCCGGATAATTCCATTGAGTTCTGTGCAAATTCCATTGCTTTCTTATAATCACTGCTCCTGAAATAATGGTGACCCAGTTTGATCATTGCCTGAATCTTCCCAAGGGGGTAATTGTTCTGTTGCGCAATAAGATATGCCCTGTTGGCAACATCAATTGCATTTTCTGAATATTGATTCTCCGAATTGTCAAGAAATTTCAGGATCAGATCCACCTTTTTATTCGGTTCACTGAGCGTTCTCAACGCTGAATCAAGCATATGGATATTCTTCAAATCCTGACCCGGAAGAACCTGAATACAAATAAAACCT
>CAZOXJ010000262.1:0-4817 GCA_964583325.1 uncultured Lentimicrobiaceae bacterium | reverse complement strand
CTTTACTTGTACAAGGATTATATGGTTTTGAGTGGCTTCACTCTCCCAGCTGCGCTTTAGAGCAAAAGATATTTTAAATTCACCCGATAGAGAAGCTGTGAACCGGAATACCTGTGTGGAGGAACCGCCTGCAGTACTTTCGTGCTGCTGTTGATCAATAAAACTGCCCAGGGGTTTAATCCCCCCGGGCAGTTCCGATATTTCCCAAATATATCCTGTAGAAGGAGTTGATTTGAGATTGATATGAAACTCCTGGTCAATTATTACCTGAAGAGTTTCGTTTACAAATGAATGATTAGTCATTAGCTGCAATTAATTGAAGTATTTATTACGAATACCATTTGTGGTGCATGGCCGAATCGGTGCCTTGTACAAAACAATCGAGGCGACCTTTTGCCCACGAACTCACTCCTACGCCTGAACTCAGTATTCCACCAAGGTCTTCTTCGCCGCTCCATCGTGAACCATCCCACCATTTGTGCCACATACGGGAATTCTGTCCCGGATAAAACACATCGATACGGTTGTTGTCCCACGAAACAGCACCCGGTTCACCTGTGAGCACACCGCCGAGGTCTTCCCATCCGCTCCATGCTCGTCCGTTCCACCATTTATGCCACAGATGCATATCGTAGCCACGCACAAAAGTATCTAATCTGTTGGCGCCCCATGACGAAACTGTCGGCCCTGAACTTAATCCGCCTCCCAGGCTTTCCCATCCACGCCAACCGGAACCATCCCACCATAAATGCCACATGGCCTGATCCATTCCTTTTGCAAATATATCAATTCGGTTTGGACCCCACGATACCGCAGCAGGTTCTGATGAAAGTAAGCCTCCCAGATCTTCCCAGCCACTCCATCCTCCCTGGAACCATTTATGGTACAGATGATGGTTCAGGCCGATGGCAAAAATATCCAAACGACCGCTGGCCCAGGAGCATATTGCAGGAGCTCCCTGTATCAATCCGCCAAGCGACTCCCAGCCTTGCCATGATGAGCCATTCCACCATCGGTGATGCACCGCTGAATCAGTTCCCCGTGCTACAACATCAATCCGGTTAGGCCCCCAGCTAACTGCATTTGGCCTCGAAGTAATAAGCCCGCCGAGGCTTTCAAAGCCTTTCCAGCTTGCTGTTGCAGGAATTATCACCCCTTGTGCTGTCCAGAATGGAAATTCAGTATCAATGCCTGCTTCTCCATAGGCGATTTTGAAAAATCCACTTGCACCCCATCCTGTTCCCCACGAATTTTTACAAATCCAGCAACCTTCCGCTTCGGAATACCCGATTACTTCTACGCAATGCAAGCCCAAATCACTTCCTGATACATGGCGATATACACCGGTACCATAGGAATAAAAATCGTTGAATACATGAAAAACTGCGCAAACCGGTCCTACATTTGAAAGATAATTTTTACGATCCACCATACTTGAAAGTGTGCCTGTAGTTGTTATTTTAACAGCTATGGCTGCGCGGTTAGCTACTTGTGTGCAATGTGCTCTCCATACAGTAGGCCGTGCCGGATCAAAAACAGGAGGCGAATCGAAAGCATTCATATAAGGATATGCCGAATCAGGAACTACCCCACGGCTCCTTATTTCATTATAGGCCTGGTCGGGCCACCAGCCTCCGCAATTGGCTCCATGTGAAGAACAAAAATGCAGGTCAGCTTCTGATAAATCAAGTAACTGGCCTCTTTCAATCGAAGCCATTGATTCAACAGTAGCGGTTGTGCAAAAAGATACACAGGATCCACACTGCTTCTGATCTTTTACTGTAGTAACATGATTTCCGTTGCGGTTCCGCCAATCCACGGCAGGAGCAAAATTTGGTGCAGCAGGCGCACTTGCCGAAGGGGCCATTGCTTTAGCAAGCGACGATGCATCTATTTCGACACCCAGCAAGGCTTTTTTCCCTTCATCATTGAAGTTTGCCTGGATGTTTTGCTTCGCAATCCAAAGGGCATTTTTCCTTGTTATACTGCTTTTAAGTGTTTTTAATTCTAGAACAGGCATGATTGATTAATTTATTTGGTTAAACATATGTGAATTATATAATTGCAAGAGTTTTTTATTGTTAATTCCGGATAAACTGATTGATGTCAGAAAGTTAAAAGAAGGTATTAGTATATTGGTAAATGATACGCCAGGCTGTTTGTTGCTGAAAACGGTGTAAAAGTCTTTTCTTGATTAAAACTCAAATAGTTGAATCCTGATCAAAATTGATCCATTTCTATCATGCAGTGAATGTGGTTTAGAGTTTTTGTTAATGGAGTTTAATATAGTAATTGCGATATTTTGAGGAATAAGCTGTTGTTTTAGTAAGGAGGTAAAATATTTTTCATCGTTACTTTAAAGTATAAAATTACTCTTCTTCACCCCCCTTCAGCAATAGCACAAACGTGTCATTTTTAATATGTTAAATTTTTCCGCTATTTGAACTTTTTTCCGGACATGCTGTTTTTTAGTCTTAAATTTTCTGATTTAAATGCTATTTTTAAGTCAGCATCTTCTGTTCTAATTGCTTGTCCGCTTTATCAGCATTAATTCAAAGCATTAACTGGTGTTGAAATTATAGGCATTTATAGTGTTGGTTTGGTGATTTAGGCAGTAAGTGTATTCAGCTTCGGTTATTTCTTTTACAGGTATTTTAAGTAAACCTTATTTCTATAAATGCATTTCATCATGATAAATGAAGCAGAAGACCAACTTGCGCCTCCTTTCTACAAAAAACGGAAAGGAAATACTAAAAACTACTCTGAACCCATTTCTGATAACGGAAAGCATATATGGGAAAGAAGAGAGGGGAAAACACCCGAATTTTTATTCAGTTGCTGCCTTATTGATCATTCAGGAAGGCAATATGCGTGTATTCACGAATGTTGCAATGCCGACAGCGTATGTATTAAACATCCGCATTCGCAACCGACTGTTGATTTTCAAACTCTGTATTTTCATCCTGACGACAAAACTTTGCTTTGTGAAAAAATTTTCCCGGATATTCTTGCTGTAGTATCAAAATTACCTGAAACGGAACTTGAGAACTACAGGTTTACCTTTAACCACCGTTATTTAAGAAAAGATGAAAGTACTTCGCAGTTCCTGCTCGAAGGTACGTTTGTAGTATCAAGAGAAGGAATTCCGCCGTTTCTGAATGTGAAAGTATTTTCGGAGATAGGAGAAATTAAAACGGATGAAAATATGATTCTTACGATTTTCAAATACACTCCCGATCAGGGATATCAAAAAATATTTACTAAAAATTACAGGAAAGAATGCAAAGCTGTTTTATCGCAAAGGGAACTTGAAATTATAAAACTCTGTCTCGACGGGCTCAGCAGCAAAATGATTGCGGATAAACTGAACCTGAGTATTCATACGGTTAAAAATCATAAACGTAACAGCATGGATAAAACACTTACCCATAATATTACTGAACTTATCCATTTATGTATATTAAATCATTGGGTTTAAAAGGCATTGAATTCGTGCCTTCAGCCCATTTTAAAAAATGTTCTGAAATATAGTTTTCGGAATTTAACTGAATAAAATCAAACTATTCCGAAAGCCTGAACAACCTTACCCCATGTGCAGGTACTTCGGGTTTTATGGCCGAACGGTATTGCCCGAGGTAATCACCCATCCACAAATCTGTCATTGTTATTTCGCCGTTATAACCCAGTTCATTCAAATCAAAATGAATCGCTTTTTTGTTTTCGCCCAGGTTAAAAATAGCGAGGTATTTATCCGGTGATCCGGGCACATCGGCAGTCCATACCACATAATCATCGTGGCGTAAAAGCTGCCTGTTATTAATGCTATTCTGGTTTATTCCGATTACGGCCTTGTTTTGCAAAAGCGACAGTTCATAAGGTCTTATCAGGCTCAGATCGCCGCCATACATCAATGGCGAGCGGGCAATGCTCCACAGAGTCATCATGCTTAAAAGTTCATGACGGTTCAGTTGCGACTGACGCGGCTCGCCTTTTGGTCCGCGTTGCGATAACTGTCCCATTGCCAGCATATCCGCGTCAGGAAAATGCCCGGTTCCGATATGTTTCTCCCACGAATGCAGCAAGGTAAACATCTGCTCCACCGATTCCCATTTGTCCCAAAAATCGGTCGAAACACGCCACGAATCAGCATATTCCTTGACGAAATCCGCTTTTGTCAGGGGTGTTTCGCCCGGAGATAAACTAAGGACCATGGGTTTGCCACAATGGTCAATCGCTTTACGAATAGCAATAATTTCCTTTTCACTGATTGGTGACGAAATATCATCCGCTATCACAAAATCAACGCCCCATCTGGCATACAGTTCAAAAAGTGAGTTGTAATATTCCTGGGCACCGGGTTTGTCCATATTTACACCATACATATGATTCAGCCATTTGCAGGTGCTTGTAGTATCGGCAATATCTTTTGCGCCGAATTTCGTTCCTTTAATGCGGGAGTTGGTGGCTACTGCCTGCCGGGGAATTCCGCGCATAATATGTATTCCGAATTTTAATCCTTTGCGGTGCAACTCATCGGCAAGCGGTTTAAAGCCTTTGCCTTTTTTTGATGAGGGAAATCGCTCAATGTCAGGAAGTAATCTGCCATATTCATCCATGCTCAGCCAAGGGGTGAAATTTTCCGCTTGTGCCGGATCGCCTAGTGCTGCCGGGTAAGGATAATACCAGCAATAACCTATCACGATATACTGCCATCCGAAACTTTTTAGATGTGAAGCCATAAAACCTGCATTTTCGAGCACTTCGCTTTCTTTCACGCTTGCGCCAAAGGAGTTGTAGCTGTTCCATCCCATGGGCGG
>CAZOXJ010000261.1:0-4850 GCA_964583325.1 uncultured Lentimicrobiaceae bacterium | reverse complement strand
AGGGTAAAATTTTACCACGCCGGTTAACTGGTACCAGTACCAAATACCAGCGCAAGGTAGCCCAGGCGGTTAAACGCGCACGTCATTTGTCGTTATTACCCTATGTTGCAGACTTATTAAAATAAAAGGAGGCTGAAATGGAAATTATTCTTAAAAAAGATGTAACCGATTTAGGTTACGCACACGATGTGGTAACTGTTAAAAACGGCTTTGCCCGTAACTTTCTTATTCCACAGGGACATGCTGTAATGGCAACCGAATCAAACAAGAAGATTAATGCCGAGGACCTCCGTCAGAAATCATTCAAAGCACAGAAAACCCGTAAAGAAGCTGAATTAGTAGCTAAATCGCTCGAAAACATCACTGTTAAGATCGGTGCTAAAGCTGCTGAAACCGGAAAAATTTACGGATCAGTTAATGCTATACAGATTGCTGATGCACTCCGTGATCAGTTCAAAATTGATATCGATCGCAAGAAGATTCATGTTGATGGCGAATCAATCAAGGAAACAGGCAGCTACACTGCAAGCATTCGTTTACACAAAGAATTGGTGGTCACCATCAATTTCGAAGTAATAGCTGAATAATACGACTTACAGCAATACTATTTTTGCTAATTTAATCCCGGTTAAACCCGGGATTTTTTTTTGCCGGCTAAAAACGAAATATATGCTTTCACATAACCAGATCAAGTATATTAACTCGCTGAAGATCAAGAAATATCGACAGCTGCATAACGTATTTATTGTAGAAGGGGAAAAAGGCGTAACCGAGTTACTGAAAAGTGCGATTAAGCCTGTAAAACTATTTGCTTTAAGCGAATGGCTCAGACGTAACAGTTCGGAACTAAATCAGAAAAATATTGAATGGCAGGAAATAACGGATGACGAGCTAAAAAAAGTCAGCGATCTGGTTACACCAAACCAGGTGCTTGCCATTGCTGAAATACCGGAACCAGATATTCATCAGGGTAGCCAATTCACAGGAATGACACTTGCACTTGATGGCATACGCGATCCCGGGAATATGGGAACCATCATACGCACGGCCGATTGGTTCGGGATAAGGACGATAATTTGTTCGAATGATTCAGTAGATGCATTCAATCCGAAAGTTGTTCAGGCTACTATGGGATCCTTTGCCCGTGTAAGCATTTTTTATACCCATCTGCAAACTTTTTTCGAAAATACGGCAAAAGATATACCTGTTTTCGGTGCCTTGCTTGAAGGGCCGGATATTACCCAAAAAACATTCACGCGCCCAGGCATTATTCTTATCGGAAGCGAGTCGCATGGTATTTCGCACCAGCTTATTCCTTATGTAAACGAACCGCTTCATATACCTAGGATTTCGTTTTCGGGGAACGAAAATAAGGCAGAATCTCTTAATGCATCAATTGCCAATGGAATCATATGTTACGAAATTTGCAAACAGCTTTATAAAAATAATTTTTGATTTTTCCAGACTTCTATGTAAAATTCAATAATTTTTTGCTTAAATTTGTAGGTCAATGTTAATCATATAAAAAAAAATCCCGTGGCCCCTTTATCAAAACTTATCAATTATCATATAGAGGAACTGAAAAGGATGGAAAACCTTTCAGAGAGAACCAAGAATGTTTGTATTGAAGGTTCGCTGGATACATTATTCAAAATCCTCTATTATTACCTGGAGAGAAACACCTTCAGGGAAATCAGGAATTGCGGCCTTAAAACCGACATTGAGCTTATTAACCTGTCGAAAAAGTACCTGAGCATTTCAGGCCTCACTCTCGAAAACCTGAGGATGAATGAGCCTTTGCTTGGGTTTGAAGATTTCAAACTTTTCTGTTATGTGAATTTCAAAGTCCCTTCAGAAGTAACCGAAGTCTTTAAAGATGCTTTCATTTCGAAGGATTTTCCAATGTTTGCCTATGTTCAGACTATGATTAAATTCATATTGAACGAACGCGAACAATACATCTTCAATAATAATTACGGGTTTCTCGAACAATCGCAGAAACGGACTCTACAGGCTATCGGCGACCATTACAGCATTACACGCGAGCGCGTAAGGCAGATATCACAGAAAGTTCCTGACAAAGTATACATGGCAATAAGTAAAATTTCTCAGCGATTTGTAAATATCGACAAACACTTTGATTATGGTTTGGATCTGAAGAAAGAAATTATCGTTATCAATCAGGAACTGGTAGATCAGATCAACAAAAAGGAAAATCTCACTTATACCGGAAAACTTTTATCACTGGTTTTTTCAGGGGTTTTCCAACGGTATTTTATTTCCACTCAAAGCCTCGATAATACGTATCAGCATTATTACCTGGTTAGCCGTAAATACAAAGAAGTATTCAATTTTGATGCTTTTATCAAAGATATTGAAGAGCGAAGTTCAATACGTATGACTAATGACCAGCCGGTTGACATCATGCAATATGTTAACCAGTTTGTCCTGCCGGGACAATTCGTGAATGACAGGTTAAAACAAATCTGCAAACGAATTGCCACCGAAGAATTTGGCCTCGGATACGATAAAACATTCCTGATATTCCGGCGCAACTCGCTGGTTAAACTTTCGGAACATATCATCAGCATTCTGTCATCAGTTGGAAGGCCAATGAAACTTACCGAAATCTGCAAAGAACTAAAAGTCCGGTCAAAACGTATTCCGCCAAATATTGAATCATTGCGTTCGTCGATACTGAGCATTGAAGAAGTTGCTGCTATCGGTAAAACAAGTACTTACGCGCTCAAGGAATGGAATACAGTTAAAACAGGAACCATTAAGGAACTGGTAAAAGAATTTCTGGATTCGTCGCCTGATCCGAAACATATTACAGAAATTGCTGTTTATGTTAATAAATTCAGAAAGACTACTGATAAAAATATCCTCTCGAACCTGAAACTCGACAAAACAAATACCTACGTGTTTTTTAAACTCGGATACATTGGATTGAGATACAAGCAATACAAAAACATTCAGATACAGAGCGATAAAAAAACCCGAGGCCGTAAACCCAAAACAACAAATGAGGATAACCAGCTGAATCTTCTTTAGTTTCTGATTCACAGGTTACATCACAGGTTCTGGTCTTTTTTGGTTTCGACACGCATACAAAATCTTTAAAATAACTTTAAAATGTTGAAATTAATTTTGGTTGCCACTGTACTTTTGGGAATTGCTTTTGCAGGAATTGCTATTAAAATGTTTTTTATCAAAGATGCTCAATTCAAGAAATCGTGCAGCAGTGTTGATCCTCAAACCGGGCAAGCACTGGGTTGCAGTTGTGGAGGAGATGAAAGCACATCCTGTGAAAATGGATGATGATTAAATGTATGCAGATTTTACACTCAGAAAGAAGCTGTCGTTATTGGCGGCTTTTTTTTATGAAGTAAAAAGTACTTACTGAAAATGAAAATCTACAAACCAGGGAGTTTCGCAAAAGCGATTTGGATATTGAATGACTGTATCCTATTATACAGAAGTTTGTATAGCACTATCTGTTGCACTTAGGCATTCACAGTTGGTTTTGTCGTACCTTTGCGATGTTCAGTTAAAAACTAAAAATTGGTAAAAAAAATCCTTCAGGCTCTTAATATTGAAGCTCTCAACCCCATGCAAGTGGAAGCGGTTGAAGCCATCAGCAAACACAAAGACATTATATTACTTTCGCCAACCGGTTCAGGAAAAACACTGGCCTTTCTTTTACCTGTTCTGAAAAGTCTTGAAAAAGACAACAACAGTGTTCAGGTTCTGGTATTGACTCCATCGCGCGAATTAGCCTTACAGATCGAACAGGTTTTCAAGTCGATGAATACTGGCTTTAAAGTGAGTTGTTGCTATGGCGGGCATAAAATGAGCGTTGAGAAGAACAATCTGGTTGAACCTCCTGCCGTGCTCATTGGTACACCGGGAAGGATACTGGATCATATTACCCGGGAGAATTTCAGCACCGATTGCATTCATACACTCATTCTCGATGAGTTCGATAAATCGCTGGAGCTGGGTTTTCAGCAGGAAATGTCAGCCATAATCAAAACTTTATCAGCCATTCATAAACGAATACTGACTTCGGCCACCAGGGCGCTTGAAATTCCTGATTTTACGGGAATATCAGAACCATACATAATTGATTACCTAAGCACCACAGCCGCACCGGAAGGACTTCGTTGCAATGTTGTTAAATCAGATCACAAGGACAAACTGTCAACCTTATTTCAGTTGCTTTGCCACCTGGGAGGTGAATCAACTCTGGTTTTCTGCAATCACCGCGATGCTGCCAAACGGGTTAGCGATTCACTTACCGACAGTTTAGTTGTTAATGAATATTTCCACGGCGGATTGGAGCAACATGTGAGGGAACGTGTGCTGGGAAAATTCAGGAATGGAAGCTGTAATATACTGGTTTGTACCGATCTGGCTTCGCGGGGACTTGATATTCCTGATGTAAAACACATCATTCATTACCACCTGCCTGCTAACGAAGAAGGTTACATACATAGAAACGGCCGTACAGCGCGTATGCATGCCGAGGGTGATTCATACCTGATTCTTAGTGAGGACGAATCCGTTCCTTCCTACATCAAAGATGAACTAAAAACGATTGTTTTATCCGATGAAAGAGTATTGCCGCCAAAACCCGCCTGGGGAACTTTGTATATTGGTAAAGGCAAAAAAGACAAGCTGAATAAAATAGATATTGTCGGATTTTTAATTCAAAAAGGGAACCTGAAAAAAGAAGAGATAGGGCTGATCGAAGTAAAAGACTTTTTCTCGTACGTGGCCGTAAAACGAACTAAAATACGAGAGCTGCTCAGGCTGATCCGCGATGAGAAAATCAAGAATAAGAAGAC
>CAZOXJ010000260.1:0-4884 GCA_964583325.1 uncultured Lentimicrobiaceae bacterium | reverse complement strand
CCTTGAACGCCGCAGGCATTGAACCCTTGAACATTGAACGCCGCAGGCAATTGAACTTTTGAACGCCTCAGGCATTGAACATTTGAACACTTAAACTCTTAAAAAAATGGCTTCCTCTAGTTTTGTTGATTATGTAAAAATTTACCTCCGTTCAGGCAAGGGCGGTGCTGGTTCGCACCATTACCACCGTGCTAAAGGCATTCCCAAAGGTGGACCCGACGGTGGCGATGGCGGCAGGGGAGGTCATATTATTATCAGAGGCAACCAGCAGTTGTGGACCATGCTTCACCTGCGTTATACCAAACATATTATTGCCAGCGATGGCGAAGGCGGTTCAAAATCGCTGAGAACAGGAGCAAACGGTGAAGACAGGTTTATTGAAGTCCCGCTCGGAACCATTGTTCGCGATCCCGAAACCGGCGAAATTGAATGTGAGGTTACAGCGCATGGCGAAACACATATTATTGTTCCGGGTGGCCGTGGCGGACTTGGCAATGACCATTTTAAAACATCCACCAACCAGGCTCCCCGGTTTGCTCAGCCCGGCGAACCTTTTACCGAATGCTGGAAAATTTTTGAACTTAAAATACTGGCTGACGTTGGTTTGGTAGGTTTCCCGAATGCCGGCAAATCGACTCTGCTCTCAGTGCTTTCGGCAGCCAAACCCGAAATTGCCGATTATCCTTTCACCACTTTAAGACCGAACCTCGGCATTGTACCCTATTATGATGACCGCTCGTTTGTTATGGCCGATATCCCCGGAATTATCGAAGGTGCTCACGAAGGAAAAGGGCTGGGTGTGCGATTTCTGCGTCATATCGAACGTAACTCCGTTCTGCTCTTTATGATACCGGCCGATAGCAAGGATATTAAAAAGGAGTATAAAATCCTGCTTAATGAGTTAAAACAATTCAACCCTGAGTTGCTTACCAAAGGTCGCCTGCTTGCAATAAGCAAATGCGATATGCTGGATGATGAAATGATGAAGCAGATGAAAAAGGAAATACCGCGTGTTACCTGTGTGTTTATTTCGTCGCATACGCAATTGGGGCTCACTCAGCTTAAAGATAAGCTTTGGGAGCAGTTAAACGCCTGATAATTAGGCGCCGGGTATTTGCAGATTATTTTGAATGTGAATTTGTTATAATACCACTTTCCTGTCAGTAACATGATTGCTGTGTACTATATTTGCATAAATATTCTAATGTATGAATAAGTTTGAGAATCTGAAACCGGAATACAAAATTTGGTTTTCGTCGTTGCAGGGCGATGGCATCTTAGGCGATGGCAAATGGAAGATTTTAAAACAGATTGATGAATGCGGTTCGCTGGTTGGCGCCTGCGAACACCTTGGAATCACCTATCGCCGCACCTGGAACGATTTGCGTAAAATTGAAAAGATGCTCGGATTTAATCTGCTCGAAACAGTGCGTGGCGGTGTTGAAGGCGGCAGCACCCGGCTTTCGCCCGAAGGCCGTAACCTGGTGAAAGCTTTTGACGTTTTTCATCAACGTATGGATAAAATCATGCAAAAGGAATTTGAAAGGTTGCTCACCGACCTGAATTCATAAGACTTAAAAGTATTGAAGCCTGACCGATATGCTCGAAATTCCGAATATGGTGATGATTGGCGGCAATTCGCGTAATGCCGGGAAAACCACACTTGCCTGCAACATCATCCGTAAACTGTCTTCCACAAATGAGGTAACAGCTCTCAAAGTAACCAGCATCAGGCCAGGCGAATCGGATATGCATGGAAATCATTCCGACGAAAAATTTTCAGGGTATTCGATAACGGAAGAATTAAACCGGGACTTGCTTAAAGATACTTCAGCTATGCTAAAGGCAGGGGCTTCCAGGGTTTTTTACATCCGCGCTGAGGATACTTTTGCTGAACAGGCCATCCATAGTTTCCTTGCTGATTATAATTTCAACCAGCCTCTTGTTTGCGAAAGCAGGAGCCTGCGCCGGGTATTAATTCCGGGCCTGTTTTTAATAATGATGCGTAACCCTGCTCCCGGATCAGCAAAAGATATTTCGGAATATATCGGACAGGCTGATAAGGTGTTTACATTCGGTAATGAGCAGTTGGCATTAAATAATTTTATTGATAAATTATATTTCAAAAACGGGAAATTCGTAAAGGAATAATAATTTATAATTGGAAATAATACCTATTTTTGCAGTTCAGAATCATTGATTCCGGTAATAATCTGCAACAATTTACTGATCAGAAGGTTTATTCAACTGATCCTTACTTATTCGGGTATGTTTTTGGCTTTTGAATGCAAACAATAATTAACAAAAATCTCTGTTATCATAACGTGATCAATCTGATATACTAAATCAAAGCATATGAAGAAATTTTTCCGGAGTCTGGTAACTGTTTTAATACTCCTTACTACTTTAACACTGAATGCGCAAGAGGCTAATTCGAAATGGCTTAGCGCCATGGGCGGATTAAACAGCAACTGGATTGTTTATCAGAACGCTTATGGTAATCCGGAAATTGAATATTCAACTACTTTCGGATTAACAGGAGGCATGGGTTTGAATTATTATCTTAACGATATATGGGGGGTGAGCGCTTCGTTATTTGGTTCAAAATTGGGTCAAAGTTATGCAGGGGTGCAAAGTGGAGGCGATGCCGAGCGCAAAGTAAAACTTACCTACCTCGAAATCCCGTTCGTAATAATGAAAAGTATACCTTATGCCAGCAATCCTACCTGGATTTCCTTTGGACCTGATATAATGGTTTTAATTAATGCACAGCAGGAATATATGCGTACTGGTGGTACTGAATTACCAAATCCAATTGGTCCTGATGGCTCTGAAACCATGAAAGCTGGTGATGTGCGCAATCGTTTTAACAGCACGGATGTTGCACTAACTTTTGCGCTGAATAAAATGTACAAAATTGAGGGTACTGATAATGCGATGTTTGTTTTTTCATTTAATACCAGCTTTGGTTTGACCGATATAAATGATATTGAATGGCGGATTCCTCAGATTGATGGTACTTATACCGGTTCGCATAATTTTTACATCGGATTAAAAGCAGGCTTAATGTTTAAAGTGTCAAAAGATAAATAGGACTAACTATAATACATAAAAAAACGCATCTCAACCGGATGCGTTTTTTTTTATGATTTAATTGAAAATCTATTCAACAGTAACCACCGGCCATGGCTTAGCGTTTTCCCACGCTCCCCGCGTGAAATCCGGTACATCAATGGAGTTACTGCGATTGAGCACACTCTCTTCGCTTAAAGGAACCAATGAACACCAGGCAGCAGCATCGTAAACATCCTGATCCAAAGGCAAACCGTTGCGCAAACAATAAATTAAACGGTAATCCATAATAAAATCCATTCCGCCATGTCCGCCTACTTTTTTTGCTTTCTCTCCCATCTGTTTCGATAGCGGATGTTCGTATTTCGCCATTAATGCATCAAAATCTTCTTTTTTCAGAAACTCATGTGCCGAAGGCTCCAACGCAATACTTTCCTCCGGATATTTCACAGCCATCCCCTTGGTTCCGCTTATCATATGGATACGGTCGTATGGGCGCGGACTGGTAGTATCATGCTGTATCATTATGGTTTTGCCTTTCAGGGTATGCACCACGGTTGTGTTCATATCACCCAGTTTGTAAGATTGCATGGCTTCGGGCGAATTGGCACCGAATTTATCGGTAGCATAAAGAGACATTCCCCGTTGGTTGGTTGAAACTGAGGTAAGATAATCAAACCTGTCGCCTCGGTTTATTCCCATGATTTGTGCCACAGGTCCAAGTCCGTGAGTAGGGTATGGGTTGCCGGTATGCAGTTTGCTGTATTCGAGGCGCCACATATTATGATAACCGCCCTCTTTCATGAATTTGAGCCAGCGCAGGTCGTGGATGTATGCGCCTTCGGCATGGTATATTTCGCCGAACACATCGTTGCGGGCCATATTAAGTGTGGCCAGTTCGAAGAAATCGTAACAGCAGTTTTCGAGCATCATACAATGGCGCTGTGTTTCCTCGGCGGTATCAACCAGTTGCCAGCATTCGCCTAGTGTAAGGGCGGCCGGTACTTCAATGGCAGCATGTTTTCCTTGTTTCATCGCATACACAGCAACAGGAGTGTGCATAAGCCATGGAGTGCATTGATAAATCAGATCAATATCATCGCGTTCGCAGATTTTTTTCCAGCCTTCTTCTTCAGTATATTCAGCAGCAGCGGGAATACCGGCATCGGTAATCCGTTTATTGGCTTCTTTTACCGTTTTCGGAACAACATCGGCAATCGCTTTAATTTCAACACCATCTACTTGCAAAAGTCTGCGAACGGCTTCGCTTCCGCGCATTCCCAATCCGATTAACCCGATACGAACAGTCTTTAGCGGCTCGCATGTTAAGCCCATAACCGATTTGCCTTTACGGGCAGGGATTTTCTTCCCGGGGGAATAAAATGCGTTTTCAGTATCGTCTCCATTGCCGAAAGCCTGTGTTAAAGGAGCTACTCCTAAGGCTGCTGAGCCGGCTGCTGCCAGTTTTATAAATTTACGGCGGCTGTTGTTCTCGTTGTTTGTCATAGGGAATGGAATTGATTTCAATGGCAAAAATAGGGAAATAGGAAAGAGAATAAGCGAGTATGGGAAAAAAGGTGACTGACAATAAGACTATTAAAATCTGTTTGATATTTTTAAGCGTGTTTATCCCAAATTTTGTACAATTAACAGGGAGAAAGATTGAGCCTATATTTATATTAAAAAGTCTGATTGATGGGTTGAATATTTAATAAAGTTATATATTAGCAGGGAGTTTCGGCTGGCTGAGTATAAAAAATGGAGGTACGCACAAAGTCGATATATACGCAATATTGCGTATATACACTCGTT
>CAZOXJ010000259.1:2696-5032 GCA_964583325.1 uncultured Lentimicrobiaceae bacterium | reverse complement strand
GCGCTGATAAGCATACCTCCCGGTCGTCTTAACAAAACCTTTGGAGGAGATATAAAAACCGGATTTTCGACAATTTTCTGGAACACAGCCTGGACTAACGGTCAGCCCCCTCACACATTAGGAATTCTCTGCAATCCCCACCACCCGGCACTTAAGCATTTTCCTACTGAGTTTCATAGTAACTACCAATGGTGGGACGCCATGAACCATGCACAGGCTATCGAACTTAAACAGTTCAAAAACACACACGATCCTATCGTCCGTATTATTGATGATTGGTTTACAAACCGCCCATTAGCTTTGTTGATGGAAGGCAAAGTTGGAAAAGGTAAAGTGCTGATCACCGGAATCGATCTTTTCTCAGATGTCTCTTCAAGAATTGAGGCAAAGCAGTTGATTTACAGTCTTAAACAATACATGTCAGGTACTGATTTCAATCCAGCTTCTGAGATTTATCCTTCAGAACTTCTTCAACTTATACGTCAATAAATACCCGATAATAAGTTGGTTATAGAATTTCATCATTTTTAAAATACAGACTTTATGAAAGTTGAAGCATGGAATGAAAAAGTACTGATTCCTACTTATGGAGTGAGTAATCCTGAAAAATGTCCCATGTTTTTAGAAAATAGGGTTTATCAGGGTAGCAGCGGTGCTGTTTATCCTTACCCTGTAATTGAAAAGATATCCGATAAAAAGGAGCTGAAGTCGTGGGATGCTGTATATATAGAAAACAAGTACCTGAAAATTATGATTCTGCCTCAGTTAGGCGGACGAGTACAAATGGCTTATGACAAGACTAAAGAAAGACATTTCATTTACTATAATCAGGTTATAAAACCGGCCCTGGTGGGTCTCACAGGTCCCTGGATATCGGGTGGAATCGAATTCAACTGGCCACAGCACCACCGTCCTGGTACGTTTGAACCCATTGAACACTATATTGAAGAGCATACTGACGGAAGTAAGACAATTTGGTGCAATGAACTGGAAAGAATGTTCCGGACCCGCTGTATGATTGGGTTCAGACTATATCCTGATAAAGCTTACCTGGAGATAGATGTAAGGTTGTATAACGGAACGACATTGCCTCAAACCTTTCTCTGGTGGGCAAATCCGGCAGTGAAAGTAAATGATCATTATCAAACTGTATTTCCTCCCGATGTACACGCTGTATATGATCATGGAAAGCGCGATGTGAGTACCTATCCTATTGCTACCGGGGTTTATTATAAAATGGATTATTCAGCAGGTGTTGATATTTCAAAGTATAAAAACATCCCAGTTCCTACCTCTTTTATGGCTGTTGAATCAAAATATGATTTTATAGGCGGATATGAAAATGATACCCAGGCTGGTATGCTGCATATTGCCGATCATCATATGGTGCCGGGCAAAAAGCAGTGGACCTGGGGCAATGGTGATTTCGGTCAAGCATGGGACCGGAACCTTACGGATGAGGATGGCCCCTATATTGAGTTAATGTGTGGGGCTTTTACTGATAATCAGCCTGATTTCTCATGGATTATGCCAAAGGAGGAGCGTTGTTTTACCCAGTACTTTATGCCTTATCATGAATTGGGTGTTGTTAAAAATGCCAATAAGGACATCATCCTGAATATGGAGATCACCGGCAGAACTGCTAATATCAAATTGCTTGGTACTTCTGTCATAAAAGACCTGGTTGTAAGGTTATCATATGATGGACTGGATATGTTTGAGAAAACATTTGATACTTCACCAAATATCGTTAACCGATGGGAAATTCCCTTTCAGACTGCTATACGTGAAGAAAAACTCACGCTGAGTATCCTAAATCACAACGGTTTGGTCATACTTTCATACACTCCTGAATCAGTTAAAGAAAAGCCGATACCTCAGATAGCAGAAGTAGCGAAAACACCTGCCGAAACGGCTACTGTTGAACAGTTATTTCTTACCGGACTTCATCTCGAACAATACAGGCATGCAACCTTTAAGCCTTTGGATTATTATCTCGAAGCTATTCGAAGGGAACCGGGTAATGTTCGGGTTAATAATGCTTTAGGATTGTTATTCCTAAGGAAGGCTGGATTTGCTGAGGCTGAGTTGTACTTCCGGAAGGCTATTGAAACATTGGTTCAGAGAAACCCTAATCCTTATGATGGTGAACCTTTTCATAATCTTGGGCTTAGTTTATTCTTCCAGGGGAAAATGCCCGAAGCTTTTGATGCTTTTTATAAAGCAACCTGGAATGCAGCATTTCAGGATCAATCTCATTACTTTCTGGCACTGATTTTAACCCGGCTTGAGGATTATAGCCTTGCAAGTCAGCATATTAAAAAGTCCTTGCATCG
>CAZOXJ010000259.1:0-2596 GCA_964583325.1 uncultured Lentimicrobiaceae bacterium | reverse complement strand
TATCCCATATTTCTTTAGCCAAACAACTTTTCATACAAGGAAATTACCTTGAATCGCTCGCACATCTGGAAGCATCTGAGTGCTATCCTGAAAATCTTGGTGAAGGCAAATTGATTGGCAATCAGGACAATGAAATCAACTACTGGAAGGGAAACATTGCCTCTGCCCTTGGAAATAATGACCTCGCTAACGGTTTCTACGATAAAGCAATTCAAGGCGATACGCAGCCTGCCAACGCTGTATTTTATAATGATCAAAAACCTGATGTTATTTTTTACCAGGGATTGGCCTTGAGGAAATTAGGAAGGAGTACAGAAGCTCATGATAGATTTCAAACCTTGTTGGAGTATGCTGAAAAGCACAGAAATGATCATATCATTCCCGACTATTTCGCTGTATCATTGCCGGATATGCAGATATGGGAAGAAAACCTCGACATCATTAACACGAGGAATTGTACATATCTGAAGTCTCTTGCGCTAATTGGTATAGGTGAATTTGAAGAAGCAAGGAAAGAACTCTCAATTTTACTTCAGGCTGATTACAATCACCAGGGAGCGATCAGTCATTTGCAATTGCTCGAAACTGGTCTTATGCTTCAAATTTGATCGTTTATCAGCAACATTCAATTGATTAATTGTTGCTTTAAGGTCAGAACAACTAAAACCATTCAATAAAAGTTTATCAGGAATTGGAATTACTTCCTGTAAATTTTTAAAAGTTTAACTCCATGAGCCGGTATAGTTGCTACGAACTTCTGAACGGAATTACTAATGTCCTCTTGCATCCATACATCCCTGATTACAAAATTTCCAGTAATACCAAGATCTTTCCATGTAACAGTCAGTGGCGAAGGGAAAAGCCCGCGGTTAAATAAACCTACGGCTTTTGAACCGTCTTCCATGTCTTTCGCCCATATTTCGAGACTGCCATACTGAACAATCCTTGATGCTTGTTTGCCTAGAACGTCCTGATTAATATCAATTACTTCGTCGTTGGTAAGCAGGCTGTAAGTGAATTCGTCGAGCTGGGTCATGTCGCAACCAATCAGCAGGGGAGATGCCAGTAACGCCCAAAGCGAAATATGTGTATACTGTTCATTCGGAGTTAAACGCGTAGGGTGTAATTGTGGTCCCCAGCCAACTTTGCCCACCACAAGCATATCAGGGTCATTCCAGTGTCCCGGACCTGCATACTTTTCTTTCCCGGCCTGACCGAATCCGATACTTTCCATACTCGACCAATCATCAGTTATATCTCCTGTTGTTCGCCAGCAGTTTCCTCCAACCTCAGCGCCCCATTCCCACACATCACCCATTCCATACTGGCACAGGCTGTAAACAATGTCGCGATCAGCCTTATCAAGAGCTTTGCGCATAACTTCATAAGGCTTTTTCAATTCCGGCAGGCTGTGATCTTTGGCAATTCGTTCATAGTCGCACCAATCGTATTTCAGGTAATCAATGCCCCAGGCAGCAAACTGCTTGGCATCTTTTTCCTCAAACTGGTAGCTGGCAGTATATCCGGCGCATGTTTTTGGTCCCGGACCGGAATATGTTCCGATTTTAAGTCCCATACTATGCACATAATCAGCCAGACCTTTCATATCCGGAAACTTTTTATTGGTATTCATATTACCGTTTGAATCCCTCACTTCACCACCCACAACCGGATCATCGCTTTCGGGTTGTACCATCCAGCAATCATCGATATTGATATAGCTCCAGCCATGATCAGCCAGTCCACTCTTTACCATGGCATCTGCAGCCGCTTTTACCTTTTCCTGGTCAATGGCACAGGCAAAACAATTCCAGCTGTTCCATCCCATGGGTGGAGTGAGTGCAATTTTTTCGCCGCATACAATGGTGAAAGTACGACTGAAGTTTCCAGATTTATTTGATGCTTTTAGCGAAACAACATAGTTGCCGGCTTTCTTTATTTTACCTGTAATAATACCTGTTGCAGCATCAAGTTTTAGCCCTTTTGGTAATCCTTTGGCACTGAAAGTCATAGGCCGTTCGCCTGTAGCCGGAATGCGGAACAGAAAATCGTTTCCCGGACGTACCCCGTAAATTTTTGGTCCGTTGATCCTGGGTGTTAAAGGAGTTTTGGGCGTAAGGATAACAGCTGGCTCCAACGGTTTGTCGAAAGCCACAGGGTGAATGCCTCTTACAAGGAAATACGAGTCGGCCCAATCGGTATGATCGTATCCCGGCCCATCTTCGGTTGTTTCGGTACATAATAATAAGGTATCGATACCTGCCATACTAATGTTAACAGTTTCTGACGGTCCCCCGGAACGCATCACTCCGCTTTGCCAGAGCAGAACGTTGTTGCTGTATATTTTAAAAACAGCTGATCCACGTGTTTCTTTTTCCTCATCATTAATTCCTACCACCGAATGAAAACGGGCTGAACCGTTAGCTAACTTCACATAAAGAATACTGGAAGCATGCGTGCCAAATCCTTTTTTAAAGGTAATGCCGTTCAGTATAATCGGATTCCCCATGCATGAAACATCTTTGCCGGGCCTTCCCCAACCGATTGTAGCTTTTGAAATATCGAGCGACGAAAGCCAAACGGTGTCGTATGTTTG
>CAZOXJ010000258.1:0-5034 GCA_964583325.1 uncultured Lentimicrobiaceae bacterium | reverse complement strand
AAACGGAAAGTATTTCCCGCTTTTTAAATTATAAAATACCGACTCGGAATCGAAAATCATTTCGAAGTTTTCGGTGCACAACACCGGTTTTTTAGCAATTCTGTTGATTTCAACAGCCTGCGACAGATCGCTTTCGACAAAGAGTACATATGGCTTTGACAGGTAAGCCTTTGCTTTGTGCCCGGCATGGTTGTTAGCCTTCTGCCTGGCTTCCATATCCGGAAGGTCGAGCATTACCAGGTCGTTATATTTCACGTTATTGGCTTTAAGCCAGGTTTCGGTTTCAGGCCTGTATTTTTCGAGGCGCGAGGTAACGATTGTACCTATTTTGCTTCCCGGTATAAAAAGCGGAGGTGCATTAAGGACAAAATCCCTGTATTTAGGCCCGTCGTCATTTTGATCTTCGGTAGGATCAATGCATAAAACCCCGTCAATGTCGAAGCAGGCTTTTTCCAGAGTAGTATGGTGGAGCACGTTCCATTGAAAATAGCGTGGAAGAGGAACCGTTTCGAAAAAGTAATCCACCATTTTTTCCTTCCCCGGAATTACATAAATAGCGCAATAACTGATGGAGAATTCCGATTCAAGGTGCTTTAAACTTTCCTTGCACTTTATCATGGCTGAGCCTGATGCAATACTGTCATCAACAACCAGAATTTTTTTAAAATCGCGGATATCGAAAAACTGTCCGCGGGCACCCGCTTTATAAATATGACCGTTAAGGAATGAATTTATATCCGTGTATGGCTTATTGAGGTACAATGCCAGTAAATTGGAAGGTAACATTCCGCTGCGTGGAATCCCGACAATAAGATCGAAATCGCGCGGAAGAATACTCAAACGGCTGAGAATAATTTTGTTTAGATCCGAAACATTCCTGTAATACATAATATCTTTTTTATTGAGTGAGTATGACACTTTTCTGAACAGCAGGCATTAATTAAGGCACAAGTAAAATTGAAAGGTCTCAAACGGCACTGGCCTTAATACTTTTTTTAATTTCCCCCCATTGTACCAATACATTTACAATATCTTCCAATCGTAAGGGTTTCGAAATATAATCGTCCATACCCGCTAACAGGCACTTCTCTTTATCCCCTTGCATGGCATTAGCTGTCATGGCAATTATAATCGGCCCGTCTTTTCTCCAGCGTTCCTTTATTAACCGTGTAGCTTCATAGCCATCCATCTCAGGCATTTGTACATCCATAAAAATGAGGTTATAAGATTTCCGCTTAAAGGCTTCAATAGCTTCCAGGCCATTGGCTACCAGGTCGGTTCTATATCCCAACAGTTCAAATAACTTCCGTATCAGTTTCTGATTGATAAAATTATCTTCAGCTATAAGAATGCTGAATGGGTATAGAATAGAGACTGATTTCATTTCCGATTGAATTTCGGGTATGGTTAACGAGCCGCTTTGTTCGTTCGCCAATACGCTGAGCATTATATCGGCAAGTACGGAGTGCTTTATCGGTTTGTTTACATAATAGGAAAACAATTCCTTTATTTCCGGCGATCTGACTGTGTTACCAATTGACGTTAGCATAATAAGCGGAAGTTCCGGGCGGCTGAATTTTTTCCTGATTTCCCGGGCCAGCATCTCGCCATCCATGCCTGGCATCTGCATATCGAGGATTGCCAGGTCAAAAGTTTGATCGGTATTAAGTAGTTCCAGTGCTTCAACGCCCGATTCAAGGGCAACAGACTCAATATTCCAGCAGTTGAACTGCAATTGCAGGATTTGGCGATTTGTGAAGTTATCATCCACAATCAGAACTTTTTTCCCCTGTAATTTTTTTAGTTTCCCTATTGATTTATTGGTATTTGCAGGAGGCGCAATAAAATAGGTTTTAATCGTAAACCGGAAATCAGATCCTTTGCCGGGTTCGCTTTCGACCCATATCTTTCCGTTCATCAGCGATATAAGGTTCGATGTTATTGCCAGGCCTAAGCCTGAGCCACCGTATTTGCGCGTTGTTGAAGCATCAACCTGCGAAAAAGGTTTAAACAGCGAATCTATTTTATCCGATGGAATTCCGATACCCGTATCTTTCACCGAGAACTCAAGTACCAGTTCATCATCATCGAGTTTATTTATGGTTACCTGTACCAGTATTTCTCCTTTTTCGGTAAATTTTATAGCATTACCTATCAGGTTAACAAGCACTTGTCTGAGCCTGAAACCATCGCCAAATATGTAGGAGTTTATTTTTGGATCGAGGTAATAAATAAGTTCAAGTTTTTTCTCAAAAATGCGTGGCGCCATCAGATCAAACACATCTTCAATGCATCGGCGAAGGTCGAAATCCCCTTCTTCGAGCGCCATATGCCCTGATTCGATTTTCGAAAAATCAAGAATTTCGTTAATAATATTTAAAAGGCTATCGCCCGACGACTCAATAGTTTGAACCAAATCTCTTTGCGATGAAGTTAGTTCCGATTGCAAAAGCAGGCTTGTCATGCCTATAACTCCGTTCATTGGCGTGCGTATCTCATGGCTCATTGAAGCCAGGAAATTCGATTTCGCCCTGTCAGCTGCCCGGGCAAGTTCCATTGCTTCGAGTAATTCGCCGTGTGATACAAACCGCCTGATGGCAACTCCGATATTATTGGCTAGCATCGAAAGCACATTTTCTTCCGATCCGCTCCAGGCATGACCTGTATTGCAGTCGGCAAAACCTGTAAAACCCCAAAATGTATGATTACGCGGATCAAGGATCGGGACTATAATAATTGATTTTATCAATTGCCGTTCAAAAAACGGTTTCAGGTCAGCATCCAGTTCATCAACTGTGCCTTTTATGATTTCGCCTTCCTGGAGCCTTCCGTACCACCCTTCGGATGTTTGCCTGTATAACATCCCATCATATTCTGATGTATCTACAACGGATTTCATTTCAGGTTGCATCCATTCGTAAACGGGTTGCATTTTCATCGAGTTTATCGCGTTGTCGTATACATTTTTAAAAATAAATATCCTGTCGATATTGGTTTGATTGGCAAAAGATCCGAGAGCATCTTTTATTGCATCATCAAGGTTGTCGATAGTCAGCAGCCGGCCCGATGCGTTTGCAAGTCCTTCGAGAAGCTCACTTTGTTGAATAATCTGCTTTTGAACAAGCTTTCGCCCGGTATTTTCTTTCTCTAGTTGTTCGCGTTGTTTATTAAAATTAATGATCAGCTCTGCAATCTGGCTATATTCATTCTCTTTTTTTTGAAGCTTTTCAAGCTGCTGTGTATCCGCGCCTTTAAGTGTATCGGTTATTATTCCGAGTGGACGGCGGATCCAGAAATAAAGTATATAAGTGAATAACACAAATACAAAAACAACCAGCAAGGCCATGATACCCAAAACGAAATTGCTGATTTGATGAAATGATTCAAAGAATTTATTGTTCTTTTGAAAAATCAGGGTGCGTAACGGTTGCTGATTGTAATCTGAAATAGTATAGGATGCAGAAATTTTATGATTATCAATGGAGTTTAAAGGGATAAATCCGGCTTTCTCAATTAATATCTGGCTGCCCGTTAATGCCGAAAGGCTTAAAAGAAATTTCTTATCCCAAAGCTTGCTTACCAAAAAATAGCCATTGCCTTTTATAGAGCGGGCAGTATCGAGTGTCGGATGAATGGTTGCTCCTGAAATTTCGAGGATTCCTTCAGGCAGTAACGAGTAGTAATTTATGAATCCGTGTGTTTGTAAATTCTTAAAAATGGTTTTTTGAGCGTCAGCTGATAAAACCATTCCGCCCGGATTACTTCCAAAACCATAAATCAATTGTTTATCCTGGCTAAATACAGCTACCGAATTCAGGTTGAAAGAGTTAATGATTGTAGCAATGTTATCAACGGCCCATTTCTGGTCCCTTTTTTCAATTTGCACAATAATATCATCCCAGTTGGTATAGTCGGTAACTATCTGGTGCAGCTGGTTTGATCGTTCGGAAACAGCATTTTTTACAATAATTTCTTGTTGCTCAACGGACGAATATATCATCAGCTCGTTCTGGCGCGATTGCATTTCCCAGAAAATCAGCATGGATGCCAGGAAAAGAAACAGGCAAACATAAATGATTATAAATGTTTTTTTTCGGAGTGTCATGGGTATATCCGGTTATGATGGATGCAGCATTACCTGAATTTAGATGATTAAAAACAAAAATATAGTGATTTGACTGGTTTCACTATAGTGGAAAATACGCTTTAGTTGTAGTTGAAAACCCATAAATTATGTAGCGAAAAAGCCTGTTAGTTTGTAGTCGAAACCTGTGTTTGTTCCTGTTTGAACCAGGAGTAACTGCCTTTTGGGTTTTGACTTTTTCCGGAGGCCGGTTAAACCTATTTCAGTACCGTATTTCGTTCAGAGAAATTTACACCGGACTTAACCATCAGCAGTGTTTGCAGCCTGTTATTTTAATGAATCGGAAAGAAATTTATAGGCCTCCAACTGCTTGGTTTTGAGGATTTCATTTACATGATGAAAATCAATAGGGGAGTATAATTTCTCAGTTAAATGGCTATCAGCCGAAAGGATGATCCTGTCTTCTAACCCGAATAGTTTAACCAGCGATGAAAACCTTGTCATTCCGCGCTTTGTATTTCCCAAAGCTAAAAATGGCTTATTGAAAATAATGGCAAAAGCCATACCGTGAAACGAATCCGTTACCACATACTCTGCGTCCATAAAGCCTCTTAACCAGGCGGTAACCGGCGGATATATGCAGTCGCTTATTTTTTTTCTGCCTGCATCCCTGAATAAACTTTTTGGCATTATCGAAACTTCAGTTAGCCCTGTTTCGAGAATTATTTTTTTAATAAATTCCTGTTTATCAGGCGATTTATCCAATACATACGTCAACAGGCTTCCGTTACATCCGGGGATTTTATCTTTTTCGACCAGGCGGATGTATTCTTCTTTGGATACCAGTAAAGTAGGGTCCAGTACCTGCGTTGCATCAATTCCGAAATTTTGCTTGCAAAGCTTTACTGCCGAATCTTCGCGAACGGAAACGGCGTTAAATTTGGCAAGCA
>CAZOXJ010000257.1:0-5067 GCA_964583325.1 uncultured Lentimicrobiaceae bacterium | reverse complement strand
TTAAAGTGCTGATTTAGCTTAAAGAAGCCGGATCAGTAATCCGGTTCTTATTTTTTACAAATAACCAATGCGCCGATAACCCCGGGAATCCAGGCACAGAGCGTAAGAATAAAAACGATGAGTATAGAACCACAACCCTTATCAATTACGGCAAGAGGTGGAAAAACTATGCAAAGGATAACGCGCCAGAGTGACATTGTTTACAAAAATTAAAGGATGGATTACAGCCTGATTGTATAGAATGTTCGACGACAAAAGATAAGGAAAGTTACAACAGTTAAGTTAGCCTGAACTAATCTTGAAAAGGCCAGCCGGTAAATTAGCTTGGTGAATCTTAGTGTTTTCGTGACTTCGTGGCAAATAATCAGTATGCCACAAAGACTCTAAGCCTCAACGGGTTCACTAAGTTTGTGAAAAGTTCAGGTTAAAAACTCTCCTGAAATATTATTGTTTTATCACTTTCACCGAAGTACTCATTGTATTGCCTGTGATCTTTAAAATATAAACACCACTGCTAAGGCTTTCCATATCTATTTCCGAAACAGTATTGCCATTTGTCGCCTTGGTAACCAATAATTCGCCTTTTTCATTATACAGGTAAAGTGTCAGATTATTGTCCGCTGCGGTTGGCCTGATGTTTAATTTTGCGGTGGTAGGATTAGGATAAATCTGTACCTGCATTTTTTGCAGTTCGTCGCTGATGTTATCAGGGCCAAAAATATAAACTGTAAGTGACGCCGACTGCCTGCATCCGCTCGCAGCCGAAGTATGAACCAGATTAATTTCACCTGTTGGTGGCAAACCCCATGTAACATTTATTTCCCTTTCGTTAACCAGTGCCAGGTTTTCGTCGCCCAGTACCTGCCAGTTTACACGGATACCTGATCCGGCATCCGAAATATACGTAACATTTGCTTCATGCTGCAGTACTATATTGTCGCCTGCTATCGAAGCACTTTCCATATCAAGTACCAAAACTTCAAATACTTGTGGAAGCCCTTCGCCGCAATTATTCAACTGTGTAGCTTTAATAGTGTAAATGCCCGGCTGGCTCCATGTTACTGTTGCCTTGTTGCCGGCAAACTGAATATTCTGGGCAGGAGTTATTTCCCATTTGTATTCTCCGTAATGGAGCGCTATAGCCTGATATTCGCTTTTTGTATCAACGCATACTACATTTTCGCCGGTAATATAGCCTGTTGCCGAAGGACTTTGCCCTGCTGAATACCGAAGTACACAACCTTCAGTTCCGGCCATATAAATATCATTGTTATCCATTACACAAATATTTCTGGCTTCGGATTCAAAATAAAAAACCGGCATCCAGGTATTTCCGCCATCATCGGTTGAATGAAATGTACTTGAATTACCTCCATTATAAGCCGATACCGCAATTCCATTCATTTCATCAGAAAAGTTAATTGCTACAAAATCAGCTTTTATTGAAGTGTAGAGCCTTGTCCAGGTAAGGCCCGCATCAGTCGATTTAAGCAATACGCCTCCATGTCCGCCAACAAAAATGGTATTCTCATCTTTAAAATATATGGTCTGTAAAGTTGAAATAAAATTGTCCACTTCATACTCTGTCCATGTGCTGCCTCCATCTCTCGACGAAAGAATAACATTCGTTCCTGAAGCAACAATCAGATTCTCGTTGTAGAAACTTATTCTGGAGAAGGATTTACTTCCCGAATACAATTGGGTCCAGGTTTGACCACCGTTAGTTGACTCATATATATCGCCGGAATTGGCACAAAAGAAATGGTTGAAATCCATAAAACAATAATTCGAATAGTTTTCAAACTTCGGAACACTTGTCCAGCTTGCACCTCCATTTACAGTGCGCTGCACCTCTAATGTTGTTGCCATAAACATTGTGTCAGCCGAAAGATAATGGCAATCAAGCAAGTACCCTTCAATATAGTTGTTTATATATTGCCAGGTTAAACCGCCATCATGGGTTTTTTCAATCGATCCGTAACTGCTGAAAATAATACCAATGGAATCGTTAAAAAATTTTACAGCCTGAATATCGGAAGTTCCGTTAATTGATGTTTTCTCTTGCCACGAATTGCCGCCGTCGGTACTGGCAAGCAATAATTGGGTGCCACTAGCGTAACTGCCATAACCTGTGCCATCGCCTGAAGCAAAACCCTCCGTTCCACTCGTATTCATTGCAAATCCCGAAAGTCCGCCAATCGAATTGTTGTGCACTAATGACCATGTTATTCCGGCATCGGTAGTTTTTAAAATAGTAGTGTTATTCCAGCCTTCAATCATATACCCTACATTTTCGTCAACAAAATACAGCTGTTCCATTTCACTAGCCCAACTCGTATATAGCAACGACCAGGTTAGCCCTCCATCAGTTGTTCTGATGAGTTTCCCCCATTCGGCCATAATATAACCGGTAAGCTCGTTGGTAAAGCATATATCATAAAACCTTGTATTGTAACCGAAAGCATCCATATCAATTTTCACCCAGTTTTCCCCGCCATCGGTCGTTTTCAGCAAGGTATTCGACCGGCCACATATAAATCCCAACTGCTCATTTATAAAATATACCGCTGACAAATCATCATACCCCTTCTGCCTGAAAGTCCAGTTTCGGCCACCATCGCTCGTTTTGTATATATGGCCTTCGTCGCCTATCACAAATCCGGTTTGCTCAGTTACAAAGTAGAAATTATTCAAATAGGGATAGCCCTGTTTATTTAAATCCAATGGGAACCAGTTATCGCCCCCGTTTTCAGTTTTCAGAATTATATCGTTAAAATAGCCGCCCAAAATATACCCTACCTGGCTTGTAACGAATTGTATGTGACTAAGTTCACTGGTTGTTCCCGAATTAATTTTTTGCCAGTTATTTCCACTGTCCGTCGATTTTAAAATGGTACCATTTCCCCCAACAGTAAAAATTATATTGTCGGTAGCATAATCAACATCATGCATTCCGAAGGTCAGGTCGCTTAACTGCTTCTCGCATTCTCCTTCCGATGGCTCATAGATATCGGTTATACGGATTAACAGGAAGCTTTCAACCGTTTGTGTACTACTTGTTGCCTTAACGCGGATTACATATGTGTTTTGTGTTTCATAATCAAATGCTTCGCTGGCCAGTAAATTGTTATTTTGCAGGTGGAACGAGCTGTTGTTGTTGTCGCCTGTGCCTGATACAAGTGTATACGAAATAGCCGGCGACTGATCGTTTCGCAGGTTCAACACCCCGATGACCGAATTTACAGCCATGTTTTCGGGAAATTCGCTGTTCGAAAGATACAGTATGTCGGAATCGGGATTTGTGCCTGTACTTTTTTTCAGGCTGATATTATCCGGCAGTATTCCGGAGGAGGAATTTACGGCATCGGCGGTACCTTCCAGAAGTATTTCGAAACAACCTTCCGTTGCATCGTTGCTGTATATGGTAAGTGTGCCGGTTTGTATGCCCGGCATTACCGGGTAAAAAGTAACCGTGAATATGCAACTGGCATTTGGTGGTATCATATTGTCGATGCCGTTAATGTAAAAGTCGCCCCCGCTGATTTGAGCCCCGGAAATAAAAAGGTTGGCCAGGCCGGTATTCCGGATAGTTACAGTTCTGTTAACAATAGGATTTGTGGCATTGGCAGTGAAAATGAGTTTTTGACCTGATTCGATATTTGTTGATCCGCCTGATACTTTTATTTCAGGCATCGCGGAGTTGTTCCACAAAGCAAAGCCATCGCCATCATCGCCGGTATAATATAATTTTTCGTTCCCGTTAAAAAGAACCGCCGGGGCCTGCAATAAACCGGCATTAATAGCATCGTAAGCAACCGTCCCCTGCGCGGAACCATTGGTACGGAAAACTGTTTTGCTCATACCGCCGTTAAATGCAGTAAAGTATAACAGGTTATCGGAAATAGTGAATTGTATTTCATCAAAAAATAAATCTATACTTGTTACTGCTTTTGTGCCCTGGTAAGTTCCGTCCGACTCACAAAGTGTGTATTGGTTGTCAAACTTTCCCCTGAAAAACAGTTTGTTGTTGTAACAAATAAAATCGCTCATGTTTTCGCCCGACCAGTACGGGTCAAAAGTAAATGTGCGGATAGTATCGGTCCCTTCGATGGTGCCATTACTTTTCCATAAAACATCAGTGTAAATATCTGTGTTAAAATCAGTTTGTATCGAATAGTACAGTTCATTATTAACTGCGGTCATATTGAAAATATCGTTATCCCCATACGTTACCGAATTGTATTCTCTCAGAAGTATAAAACTATTATCTGCGGGTGTGAGGGCGTACAGTCTGATTTGTTGCCTGTACGATGTATTGGTAATAAAAAACAGTTTGTTATCCACTTTAATCAGCTCGTCAATGGTGTAATAATCGTCAACCGGAATTTCGTGTGTTCCGTTTGAGGTTCCATCTGTTACAAAAAGCTTATTAGGGCCATACTGCTTTACAAAAAAGAGTGAATTATCAACAACAGTAAGATCCCTGATTTCCAGAAACTCTGTTTCATAAATCTTAACAGTTCCGTTTTCGGTGCCGTCAGTTTTCCATATATCCGCTTCGTACCAATCTTCGGTGGCAGTAAAATATACCGCATTATTAAAAACCCTGAAACTTCGCGGATTCGAACTATAATCAAATTCCTCCGTTTCAGGTTTAATGTTTTTCACCAGTACAGTTCCTTCGGCTGTGCCATCCGATTTCCATAACTCATTTCCGAATATGCCATCGCTGGCCGAAAAATACACTTCATTATTAAACGAAGTAAGGTTCGAAATGCCGGAATCGTCATATCCCTTATTTATATCTTTCACTAAGTGTGTACCTGCGGTTGTACCATCCGTTTTCCATAGTTCAGCGCCATGTATTCCATCATGGGCTACAAAAAACACAGTACTGCCCATTTCGCACATTTCGCCTGTGGCCATGTACCTGCCTATTAAATTTTGCGCTGATAGTGCACTTGTTAACAATATAAAAACAAGGGAGATTACTGAATTGAAATACTTCATAAAAACCAAATTTAAGAGGTTGAATACAGTGCAAATAAAATCAAAATATATATACAA
>CAZOXJ010000256.1:1827-5093 GCA_964583325.1 uncultured Lentimicrobiaceae bacterium | reverse complement strand
TTTTTTTGTTTTGTAGTAGTAAACTTTATAGGTTACTATGCTTTTTTCGTCCCCAGCGTACCAAAACATCCTGTACATCTTTGAAACGTATCGGCTTTGAAAGGTAATCAACCATTCCGGCTTCGAGGAATCTTTCGCGGTCACCGGGCATTGCATTAGCAGTGATAGCTATGATAAACGGACGTTCGGGTTCAGGGTATTTCTCTATAATGGCTTGCGTAGCCTCAAGTCCGTTCATTACCGGCATCTGAACATCCATGAGGATGATATCATAAGGCTTTTGCTCCATGATTTCCAGTGCTTTTCTGCCGTTTTCAACTGCATCGATGGTATAACCCATTTTTCGCATCAGGGTTACAACAAGCTCCTGGTTGGTGAAATTATCCTCAGCTAATAAAATACGCAATGGTAGTTTATCGGAGAGTTTTTTGTCAACGTTATGGTCAGCAATATTCTTTTTGCGGTTCCTGTTTTCGGACATTACGCTGAGCACAAGTTCGAAAAGATCGGTGAGTTTAACGGGTTTCGACAACTGTGCATCAAATAGTCCTTTTGGAAGGTCATTAACTTTCCCGACGGAGGATACCAAAATAAAAGGCATATCGCCTTTAAAAGGTATTTCGCGTATCGATTCGGCCAGTTCTATCCCATTCAAACCCGATGGTTGCATATCCAGTATCCCCAGGTCAAAGTATGAGTCCTCGCTTTCAATAATCCGCATGGCTTCTTTGGCTGTGGAGGCAGTATATGCTTTCATTCCCCATGCTTCGAATTGTACGGTGAAAATCTGCCTCGATGTAGGATCGCTGTCAACAATCAGAACTTTACTCCCTTTCAATTCGGGTATCTGACCTCTGATGTAGAGTTTTGTTGTTGGCGTATCTGCTATCCGGAGTTTTACTGTGAAGAAGAAAGTTGCTCCTCTTCCTGGTGAACTTTCGGCCCATATTTGTCCGCCCATCAATCCAACAAGGTGGCGGGCAATTGCTAATCCTAAACCAGTTCCACCATAACGGCGAGATACAAAAGTTTCACCTTGTGTAAATGCCTCAAAAATCAGCGATAGTTTTTCTTTTTGTATTCCTATGCCACTATCTTTCACCGAAAAGAGCAATTCGCAATATTCGTTGGTTTGTGATTTCTTCTCGACAGAAATAAAAATTTCTCCTTCATCAGTAAACTTGATGGCATTATTGATCAGGTTTCCAAGGATTTGCCTGATCCTTTTCATATCACCAATAAGGAAAGGAGGTGCTTCGGGCTGCAACATATAAAGCAGATCGATTCCTTTCTCGATTGCTTTCATGGCATATATATCCAGTGATTCTTCGATACATCGGCGTAATTCAAACGAATTTTCATCAAGGATGAGTTTATCCGCTTCAATTTTTGAGAAATCAAGAATATCGTTGATAATGGCCATCAGGTTGTCAGCACTGATGCGAAGGGTTTCAAGGTAATTATGCTGTTCGGGAGTAATTTTTGTATCGAGCAGAAGACTGGTCATACCCACAATCCCGTTCATCGGGGTGCGTATTTCATGACTCATCATCGAAAGGAAGTCGGACTTAATTCGGTTCGCTTTTTCCGCCTGCTGTTTTATTTCTTCTGCTTCCTGCTCAAGTTTTTCAAAATCTTTCTGTTTCAGGAGATCTGTTTTTATCCTGTCATTCTCTGATTTTAATTGTTCTATCTCCTGTCGCAGTGAGTTAATATCGTTCGAATCCAAATTCATACTGGTAAAGAGTGTTGATAAATCAAGCAAATATAATGATAATATTGTCGATTGTGAGTTTATTGTTAATAATATTCTGCGTGCTGAAAAGTTTTTCTAAAGCAAGTTTGGGATACAAAAAAAACTGCTTCCTGTGAAAGAAGCAGTTTTATAAGGGTAAATTAAAGTGTTCTTTTTAAGAATTACTTTGCGTGCTTAAGCTTGTTTGTATTCCTTAATAATATCCTTCACACCATCGGGCGAAACACGTCCATAAACCTTGTCGCCAACCATTACAACAGGAGCAAGTCCGCAGGCGCCTACGCAGCGAAGGCAGCTAAGCGAAAATTTTCCGTCAGGCGTAGTTTTGCCAACAGGTATTTCAAGAATGCGCTTAAATTCATCAAGAACTTTTTCAGCACCGCGAACATAACAAGCAGTTCCCATACAAATGCTGATTGGGAACTGGCCTTTAGGTATCATGGTGAAGAAGGAATAAAAGGTAACAACCCCGTAAACATGCGCTACCGAGCAATTCAGGTTTTTAGCTATAATTTCCTGAACTTCAGCTGGTAAGTATCCAACGAGACTTTGTGTTTTGTGCAGCACATTTATGAGCTCCCCTTTCTCGTTTTTGAAATCCTTGCAGATGGCTTCAATCTGTAAAACCTTCTGCTCACTTATTTTTATATTTGCCATAACGATTTTTCTTTAAAATTTTTAACCTGAAATTCCTTTGTTATTCAGCTATTTCGGCTGGTTTGCTTTTGTCGAAATAATGTGTGTGAAGCAGATGATGCGCTTTTTCACTCATTGGTTTCCCAAGAAACTCAGCATACAAGGTCTGAATATAAGGATTCTCGTGTGACTTACGGATGGTTTTTCCTGAATCTTCGCTATAGAGTGCTTTTTGCCGAGCCATCAGGATACTTGTATCACCGTGGTGAAGCGGTTGTCCGCCACCTCCGATACATCCACCGGGGCAAGCCATAATTTCGATGGCATGATACTGCGATTTACCGTCTTTAATGTCCTGCAGAAGTTTACGTGCATTTCCTAAGCCGTGTGCAATTCCTATTTTGATAGGTGTTCCGTCAAAATCAACAGTTGCCTCACGAATCCATTCCATACCACGAAGTTGTTTGAAATCAACTTTTTCGAGTGTTTTCCCGGTAAAGATTTCGTAAGCAGTACGCGCAGCTGCTTCAATAACGCCACCTGTGGTTCCAAAAATAACTGCTGCTCCGGTTGATTCTCCCATTGGTTTGTCGAAATCCTGGTCAGGCAAAATGTTGAAATCGATATTGGCTTGTTTGATCAGATGTGCCAGTTCGCGGGTTGAAACGGCATAGTCAACATCAGGATTTCCATTGGTTGAAAACTCATCACGCTGACATTCGTATTTCTTGGCAAGGCAAGGCATAATTGAAACAACAACAAGGTTTTCGCGTTTAATGCCCAGTTTATCAGCAAAATATGTCTTTGCTATAGCTCCAAACATTTGCTGTGGCGAGCGCGCCGTGGAAGGAATATCGTTCATTTCGGGGAACTG
>CAZOXJ010000256.1:0-1727 GCA_964583325.1 uncultured Lentimicrobiaceae bacterium | reverse complement strand
ACATTTGCTGTGGCGAGCGCGCCGTGGAAGGAATATCGTTCATTTCGGGGAACTGATGTTCGAAGAAATTAACCCATCCCGGACAGCAGGAGGTTAGTATTGGCAGTTTTACGGTTTTATCGCCTTGTAAATGACGGGTGATACGTCCCAGGAGTTCAGTGCCTTCCTCCATAATGGTTAGGTCGGCTGCAAAGTCGGTATCAAATACATAATCAAAACCAAGATTTTTTAGTGCTGTAACCATTTTTCCGGTAACTGATGTTCCTGGTACCATTCCGAATTCTTCGCCCAAAGCAACCCTTACAGCAGGTGCGGTTTGAACAATCACTGTTTTCGATGGATCAGCCAAAGCACGTATAACCTGGTTGGTGTGATCCACTTCGGTAAGTGCGCCCGTAGGACACACAGCAACACATTGTCCGCAATAGGTACAGGTGCTGTGGTCGAGGTTCATTTCGAAAGCAGGAGCAACAACCGACATAAACCCGCGGTTAACTGCTGAAAGTACTCCAACCGTTTGTACTTCGTTACACATCATTTCGCAACGACGGCACATGATACATTTATCAACATCGCGGATAATAGCTGGTGATGTATCTTCCTTATAATGCGATTGTTCGCCCTGGTATTCAATCTGGCGGATTCCCATATCCTGGGCCAGGGTTTGCAGTTCACAACTTCCGCTTTTAGGGCACACAAGGCAATCTGTCGGGTGATCACTGAGGATAAGTTCCAGCACAGTTTTGCGGCTGTTGAGTACACGGATATTATGTGTGCTCACTTCCATGCCTTCGAAGCAATCCGTTGCACAAGCCGGGGCCAGGTTACGGCGGCCTTTCACTTCAACCACGCAAACGCGGCAACCTGCCGGTTTATTTGTGATGTCGAAATCGTGAAGATGCAGGTAGCAAAGTGTCGGGATTTTGATTCCGATTGATTTTGCAGCATCAAGTATGGTAGTTCCCGGAGCTACTTTTATTTCTTTATTGTCTATTTTTATATTAATCATTTCCATGGTTTCTTCCCCTTTCTTACTTGATAAACACAGCGTTGAACTTACATTTCTCCAGACAGGCACCGCATTTAATACAGGTTGCCTGGTCTATAACATGCACGCCTTTGCGTTCGCCTGCAATAGCATTTACAGGACAATTTCGTGCACAGGCTGTGCAGCCAACGCAGTTTTCGGCTTCAATAACATATTGAAGCAATGCTTTACACTGTCCGCTTGGGCATTTATGATCAACAATATGGGCTAAATATTCATGCATGAAATTATCCATGGTTGATAATACCGGATTTGGTGATGTTTGTCCCAATCCACACAATGAAGTATCCTTAATAACGTGGCTCAGGTTTCTCAGAAGATCAAGATCTTTCATGGTTCCTTTGCCTTCGCAGATTTTTTCGAGCATTTCGTTCAGTCGCTTGTTGCCGATCCTGCAGGGAGCACACTTTCCGCATGATTCTTCAACCGTAAAATCGAGGTAGAATTTTGCGATGGAAACCATACAATCATCTTCGTCCATTACAATCATACCGCCTGATCCCATCATGGAGCCAGCAGCTGTGAGTGAATCAAAATCGATTTGTATATCCAGGTGTTTTTCAGTCAAACATCCGCCCGAAGGACCACCGGTTTGAACGGCTTTGAATTTTTTACCGTCTTTTATTCCACCACCGATTTCGAAAATAATATCACGTAGAGTTGTTCCCATCGGAACCTC
>CAZOXJ010000255.1:0-5181 GCA_964583325.1 uncultured Lentimicrobiaceae bacterium | reverse complement strand
ACGATATCTATCAAGCATTGTAACGTTTTCTGATTGATTTTACCGGACAACAATAATTAAAAAATCATAATTATTCAAGCAGTTCTTGCCTGTTTGTAATTTATATTTTTACTTTGCAAAAAAAAGTACTTTTAAATGAAAGATGAAAAGGATTATCTTCGGGATATAGCTGAGATACGTTCGATGATGGAGCGCTCTTCCAAATTTCTTTCGCTGTCGGGCTGGGCGGGTATTATGGCAGGTATCTATGCATTGGCGGGAGCCTTTATTGCATTTAAATTTCTGAATTTCAATCCCGACGAATTAATTGCCGGCAATTTGGAAGCAGGAAGTATATTCGCCAGCTTGTCGAAGGTCATTTGGTTAGCCATTATTGTATTGATACTGGCAATAAGCACTGCTTCATTTCTATCCTTCAGAAAGGCTGACAAAAAGGGCGAAAAAATATGGAATCATACCACCAGGCGCTTTCTGTTAAGCATGGCGGTTCCGCTTGCAGCAGGCGGACTTGTGATCCTCGTGCTGATCTCAAAAGGATTGACCGGCTTGATTGCCCCGCTTACATTGCTGTTTTACGGCCTGGCATTATACAACGCCTCAGGATTCACTCTTAATGAAGTGAAAACTTTAGGATTTATCCAAATAGGGTTAGGCCTGATCAGTGCCTGTTTTATTGAGTATGGGCTGTTTATATGGGCAGCGGGATTTGGGGTGGTCCATATTATTTACGGTGTTTACATGCATTACAAATACGAAAGGTGAAAATATCAATAACAGGTTTGCACAAAGCTTTCGAAAGCAGGATCAGGCTCGGCATGATGTCGGCGCTGGCTGTTAATGATAGGATAGATTTTAATGCATTGAAGGAATATCTTGATATAACCGACGGCAACCTGGCAAGCCATATTAAAGCGCTTGAAAAAGAAGGGTTTATCGGGGTCGAAAAATCATTTGTCGGCAAAAAGCCTAATACCAGGTATTTTATCACGCCTGAAGGCAAAAAAGCGTTTAATGATCATCTGGAAGCGCTGGAATTATTTATCCGATCGGGGAAGTTGGGATAGGTATGGAGCGGAACGATTGTAAAAATATGCGGAAATTCCGATTTACGATTTACTTCGTCCGACTCCCTAACCCCTAAACCCCAACCCCTAAAACCCACTTCAATACAAAGCACTTCTAATAACATACCAATATGAAAACAAAAACTGAAGTCGAACCCAGCCAGGAAGTCAGCCTCTTGAAAGAAGACATTTTGCAAAACCTGGAAAACCCCGGGCAACTCGAAAAATTGTACCGCGATAACAAAACGGCTTTCCGACGAGAGTTCAAACTCATTTATCCTGAAATTAAAGAGCAAATAACCGCTCAGATATGGCACGAACGGCTAAGTTTTGAGAATGAGGAAATATCATGGGGGACACGTAACGAATTAATTTTTGTACTTATAGCTTCTTTTATCGCCGGACTCATTGCCAAAATTCCTGATTTCACTACCATTAACTCTGAATACTTCTATCCTCGAAATATTGCATTTGTAGTATTTCCGCTGCTTACAGCCTATTTTGCGTGGAAACAGAAAGTGCAAACCAAAAGAATACTTATTGTTTCGGTATCCATACTGTTATCGGCTCTCTACATAAACTTACTTCCGGATGACCCAAAAAGCCATACACTTATTTTAGCCTGCATTCACATGCCATTGTTTTTATGGGCAGTAACAGGATTTACATTTGCGGGCGACAAACTATACAACTACCAAAGACGGCTTGATTTCCTGAGGTATAATGGCGACCTGGTGGTTATGACAACCATTATGCTTATTGCCGGCGGCCTGTTAACAGCAATAACCCTAGGTTTATTTGAACTTATTGATCTTAAAATTGAAGAATTTTATTTTCAATACATTGGGATATGGGGACTTGCTGCCGCACCTTTAGCAGGCACTTACCTTGTACGCACCAATCCACAACTGGTAAACAAAGTGTCGCCGGTAATAGCCAGGGTTTTTACACCTTTGGTACTGGTAATGCTGGTAATATATCTTATTGCGGTAATTTACACAGGGAAAGACCCTTATAACGACAGGGAATTTCTTTTAATTTTCAATATACTGCTTGTCGGGGTAATGGCACTCATATTGTTCTCCGTAGCCGAAACCTCGAAAAACACAGGCAGTAAAACAGGAACATTCGTATTGTTCAGCCTGTCAGTTGTAACAGTAATCCTGAATGTGATAGCCCTGTCAGCCATCGTGTTCCGCATTTCCGAATGGGGCATTTCCCCTAACAGGCTTGCCGTTTCGGGCAGTAATGTACTGATTTTGATCAACCTTCTGATTGTTTCATACCAACTGTTCCGATCACTCAAAAACAAAAATGAAATGCAGAAAGTGGAAGATAGCATTGCTTCGTATTTACCCATCTACATCGTTTGGACCATGCTGGTAACTTTTATTTTTCCTGTCCTGTTCGGGTTTATATAAAAGATGTAACAGCAAAACACGTATAAGACTTAATAGGGAGTTAAAGGGGAGTAAATACGTCATTCCACCAAAGCCTTTCCCTGTAACGAAAGTTAATTCGCTACACACTGACAGCGTGGTTTCACAGGCTGTTTTGGGTAGGCATAAAAGGACAAAGCTGCATGATAGTAAGTTGAACCTGCTTTCGGCTCAATTAAAAATTGATGCGTCTTCAAATGCCTTTACCCGGGTTATGAATATAATGGATTATATTTCGGGTATGACTGATTTGTTTGCCTTGAAGCTTTACAGAAATCCTAGAGGAATAGAAATGCCACATATCTGATTTTCGGTAAATCAGCGATTAATACGTTCGAATCCGCCAGCCAGAGTAAGAATATTTCATAACAAGATGCCCCTTACAAGTCTTTTTTAGATGGGTTTTCTACTATGCCGGATTTACTCCGGGAGTAATAGGCCTGCTGCCCGGTTTTATACTCCAAAATAACTACAGGCTAAATATTTTAATTTGGTCAGGCAGAACTATATAGTACCCCATTCCCGGGGCCAGACCTGTATCCCCGGCCACAATCCCTTTTGCAAATTTGCCGGATAATTCGTATATTAGTACCCATCAAATTATTCTTTCAAAAACTAATACCCTGGCAAATTATGAAAAAGAGAGATCGTTCGACCGAAGTTGCAGATTTGAAAGCGGTTGCCCATTTTGAGGATGAGTTGGTTCTTTTTATTGATAGTGAGGATCCGAATATTCCCACTTCTCTCTGCGTACAGGCTAATTTTGACACTCGCCAGTTTGACCCAATACAACCCATGGGAGTTTACCTGGAATCGAAATCTTACCAACACATTCACGATGGCGACAGGCGGATATCGTACCGGCAGCGCATCCGGGAAGAGATGAATCCGGAAGTGATTGCTGTCATGCTCAGGGATTTTACGCAAAAACGGTGGCTTAACCTGGAGAACCCACCGTTTTTAAGTGATAATTACCCCGGCTGGGTGCCTGGTGGATAGAATAGAATGAGCTGGATATTTCACAAAGAGTTACCTTTTTTATAATCGTGAAAATATTTTTCCAGCGCCTTTTACTGAGGGAGCGAAAGATTCAAACAGACAGGAACTCAAAATCCAACACCATTATATTTGTGTAGCTTTTATCCACAACCTCACAGGCATCTATAGTCTGGTGTGCGTTTGTGATGCGTGTCGGCAATATTTCCCTTACATTCCGCAATCAAAGAACTTAAGTACGTATTTTTTGTTTGTATTATCAATAAACTCAATTAACAACTCTGACTTTTCGCTTATGAAATATTTGCTCATTAGTTTGACCATTGTCCTATCAGGACTCTTAACGGCCTGTAATCCGGCAGCTGAACCTAAAGGAGATACAACCCCTGTTACCGGTTCCGAAGCCATACAATCATTACCCGCTGTGCAACCTGTATCTGTTGATTCTGTAGTTTCAGTGCCCGGTCAAAGTGCGCCTCCGGCAACTACTATGTTAAATCCACCGCATGGCCAGCCGAATCATCGTTGCGATATTGCTGTAGGAGCTCCGCTAAATACTCCTGTGGGTGCAAAACCGGCAACACCTCAGCAACCATCCATGCTTAAACTGCAGCCACCGACTCAAACTACTCCGGGTCAAACGCTTCCCCAAACTGCGCCGGCTCAAACTCGCCCTCAGACTACTCCGGTAAAAACCGTTCCTCAAACAACTCCCTCACCAACAGCAGCCGGTTTAAATCCACCTCACGGTCAGCCTAACCATCGTTGTGATATAGCTGTTGGGGCTCCGCTGAATTCTCCTCCCGCAAAGAAACCGTAATATAAAAATCCCCCATTTCAGATTTGATGGAAAGAACCAGGCAGAGATCTGATACATACAAAAAAACTATCCATCGTGTCTGACAATTCAAAATCCTGTTTTATAATTCCATTCCCCTGATGTGCGTTTTTTACGCATGTCGGTTAAAATTCCCATTTACTCTGATATCCAGGACACGGCACCTGACTTATTAGGTTCTGAAATTAAAATTTGGGCTTTGGGCTGAGGTAGCCATAAACCATGCGAATGCCAGTTCTTACAGCGCAAATAAAACCCGGATTAATCATCACCAGACGCTAAAAGCACCTTTGTAATGATTAATCCGGGTTCAAAAATCCTTTGGGTATTAAAAAAATTTACCTGAAGAACACTTTTACTCGATAACCTGCAATTTGAATTTTTGAACTTCGCCGTTAATATAAACAGCTACAATATACATTCCGTTTTTCATATTTGAGGTTTCAAGCGTATTGCTGTATTCGTTCACTTCCTTTTGCATTACCTTTTGTCCCGACAGGTTAAAGATTTGCACCACAACCGGAAATTCAGTTTCAGCAGGCAGGTTCAGATTGAAAAATCCATCTTTAACGGGATTAGGAAACACCATTACATGGTTGGGTTCACCTTCCGGCTGCATGCTTGAAACACATTTAGCTGTTGCAGATGCAGTATTACTCCAGGAAGAGTTTCCGGTTGAATTCACTGATCTTACTTTGTAATAATACTTTTTACCCAACGTCAATCCGGTATTGGTGTAAGTTGTAGTGTTGGAAGGCAAAGTTGCTATGTTGGTATAACTGCCATTCAGAGTAAGAGAACGACTAAGCTCAAAACTGGTTTCATTGGTTGAATTATCAACCCA
>CAZOXJ010000254.1:0-5239 GCA_964583325.1 uncultured Lentimicrobiaceae bacterium | reverse complement strand
ACACTTATATGAACTTCAGTCGCTTAACTTCGCAAATCATGCCAAAATACAGATGGTTTAAATTCTTATTTCTACTTATCGCAGCGGGTTTCAGCAGTAGTGTTACAGCTCAGATTTATCAGCCCGATGGTTTGCGTATGCCGGGTGACTGGAACAGCTGGACCAATAACACCGCCATGGGTGGCGATTTTGATTTGCAGAAATCGACTGAAGGAAGCGAACAATGGACCACCTCATTTCAATACACCGGTGTTACCGGTAGCAATGCATTTAAATTTGTGAGTACATCCTTTGGCGATCCCTGGGGAAACCAATGGGCAGGAAATACAGCAGTTGCATTAAACGCCGTGAGTAACTTTATTTACGGAACGCCTTCGGACCCTGATAATACCATTATCATGACCAACAGCAAATGGTATAATGTTGTTTTCGAAGATATTGGATATGTCAATACAAGGGCGGTTTTTTCCGAAACATCATCACAAGCTGTTACAATTTCCAACGTAATGCAAACTCCGGTGCTGGTTGCAAACCTGGGACCTGTTACTATTAGTGCGGGTTTATCAGCACTTCCATCAACCGAAGAGAAATTCTATCTGCGTTATTCAGTCGACAACTGGCTGACTTCAGCCATACTTCCTATGGCAACCGATGCTGCTTCAATAAGCGCAATAATTCCGGGCCAGGTTTCCTCAACTCTTGTTGAATATTACATTTTCAGCAGTGTTTTCAGTAATCCTGATGCAGATATTGATTTAAAGACTCTTCGAAAAAACAATAACGGCGGGAGTAACTTTTCCTACACGGTTGACCAGGTTATTGAATGCAATGCCCAGGTTGGGCTAATCGGCAGCGAACCCGCTTTCCCAATTGATAATACACCTGTAACCATATATTTTAACGCGGCTTTCGGCAATGGCGGACTCTTCGATTATACCGGCGATGTATATGCCCACACCGGAGTTATTACGAACCTCAGCATAAATTCAACCGACTGGAAATACGTTAAAACCGAATGGGGCGAAAATACACCGGCAACAAAACTTACCCGTATTGATGATAATACATACAGCCTGACAATCAGCAATATCCGAACTTTTTATGGCGTGCCGGCTGCAGAGCAGATAAAAAAACTTGCTTTCGTTTTCCGTAGTGCAACCGAACAAACCGGAGGCTTTTACCTGGAACACAAAAACGCAGATGGTTCAGATATTCTTGCTGATGTTTACCCGCTGGCGCTGAATGTTAAAATATTGAGTCCTTCGCGGAAAGAGCCTTTGGTAAGTCCAAATGCAGTTTTGCCGGTTTGTGTGGAAGCGCTTCAGAATAACCTTGTGAAACTTTATCTTGATAATGAACTTCTTACCGAAAGTAACACTACATCCATAACATATCCGCTGGTTGCGCAAACTCTTTCGCCCGGCGAGCACTGGATTAAAGCCGTTGCAACCGGCACCACAGGGCAGGTGCGCGATTCCGTTCAGATTTATCTCCGCGGACCGGTGGTAGTTGAGGAGTTGCCCGAAGGAATGAAGAATGGAATCAATTATATCAATAACAATACGGTTACACTGGTTTTGAATGATGCTGCCGGATTGAAAAATTTTGCTTTTGCCATTGGCGAATTCAGTAACTGGTTGCCAAATGATGCGAATTATATGAAACGGACCCCTGATAGTAAACATTATTGGGTGACCTTGAATGGTTTGCAATCGGGTAAAGAATATGCATACCAGTATTTTATTGATGGAAATCTGAAAATTGCCGATGCCTGCAGCGAAAAAATCCTTGATCCCTGGAACGACCGCTGGATAGCCACTACCACTTATCCTTCGCTGAAAGCGTATCCTTTTGATAAAACCATTGGTATTGTAAGTGTTTTTCAAACCAACAAGGCTGTTTATCAGTGGGAAGTCCCTGATTTTACGCCAGCAGCAGTTAATGCCACCCAGTCGGATTTGTTTATTTATGAACTGCTGGTGCGCGATTTCGTTGAATCACGAAGCCTTAACGAAGTCAAGACAAAACTTGATTACCTCGAAGACCTTGGCATTAACGCCGTTCAGCTGATGCCGGTTATTGAATTTGATGGAAACGAAAGCTGGGGCTATGCACCCAATTTCTTTTTTGCTCCTGACAAATATTATGGCACACCACAGGCATACAAACAGTTTATTGATGAATGTCACAAACGCGATATTGCCGTGATCCTCGATATAGTTCCTAACCATGCTTTTGGCCAATGCCCGATGGTGCAGATGTATTTCGATGCCAATGCAGGCGAAAACGGCCAGCCGTCGGCATCAAATCCATGGTTTAACCAACAGGCAACACACCCTTTCAGCGTGGGTTATGATTTTAATCACGAAAGCCCGGCGACACGTCAGTTTTTCAAAGATGTATTCGCGCATTGGATTAATGAGTATAATATTGACGGTTTCAGGATTGATTTATCCAAAGGGCTTACGCAAAAGAATACCGGCAGCGATATTAACGCATGGAGTGCTTACGACCAAAGCCGAATAAATATTTTAACCGATTACTACAATTTTATTAAATCTGTAAACCAGGATACATACGTTATACTTGAACACCTGGGGCAAAATGACGAAGAAACAGTACTTGCCAATACCGGAATGCTGTTATGGAGTGCCATGCAGGGAAAATATAAACAGGTGGCATTGGGATACCAGGAAAATTCGGATGTGTCGTGGGCCTATCATGCCAGCCGTGGCTGGAACTATCCCAACCTGGTTGATTATATGGATAATCACGACGAAGAACGCCTGATGTTTGAGAGCCTCACATATGGTAATTCTTCCGGAAGCTACAATATAAAGGATACACTTACTGCAATAAAACGCATGGAATTGGCTGCCGTTCAGTTTATGGGAATTCCGGGACCAAAAATGATGTTCGAATTTACTGAAACAGCCTACGATTACAGCATTTTCTTTAATGGCGACCGGGTAGCTGCAAAACCTGTGCGTTGGGATTACCTGGATCAACCGGCACGTGAGCATATGAACCGCATAGTCGGCGCTATGGCAAAGCTGCGCAAAAGCGATGCTTTCCGTTTCGGGAGTTTTACCAAAGACCTTGGTGGTCTTGGCAAACGGATGTGGATAACGCACAGCAGCATGGATGTTGTAATTGCTCTGAATATGGGTGTTACAGGTTTCGATATGGCACCCGGATTTACCAAAAACGGCACCTGGTACGATTATTTTACCGGCGAAGCGATTAATGTTACCAATGCATCAGGCCATACTGTATATTTTGAACCCGGCGCTTACAGGGTTTTTACTTCCGTAGCATTACCAAAACCTTTTCACGAATTAACCATAAAAGTGCTTGATGACGAATCGGGTTTGCCAATGGAAGGAGCACAGGTTAATCTGAGCGGGGCCGGCAACCGTTTAACGGATGGAACCGGAACAGCCCTGTTCCTTTCATTGCCTCAGCCTGTTACTGTAACAGCAACAAAATTTGGCTGGATTAAAAAATCTGTGACAGCAACCGTTTCCGGTGCGGCAGAAATAACCATCCGCATGATTAAAGATGAAAGTGCCGTAGGGGAGGAGGAGGAAGGTGAAGAATTGCGGGTTTATCCGAATCCTGCACATGGTAAAATTACCGTCGAAACTAAAGAGCCCGGATTCATACATATTTTCAATATGGATGGGAAGCTGATGATGGAACACTTTCTCGAAAATAATTCAGGGATGATTGATGTTTCAGCTTTAGGTAAAGGAGTGTATATATTATTTTTTGAAGGAAATGATTCAAATTGTTTCAAGAAGGTTGTAATTCTGTAATCATTTTAAATATGAATAAAATTACTTGCATAATAATTGAAGACCAGGTGTATGAGAAAGATAATTTTATCGGTAAAATCGATACGTATTTTTCTGACAGACTTGTAGTTAAAGGGACTGCCGAAACGGTAAAAGAGGGAGTGGTTCTGATTAATGAATACAATCCGGATATTGTGTTTCTCGATATCGGTTTACCGGTCGAAGACGGCTTTGAACTCTTTAAGTATTTCAAGACTATAACTTTTGAAGTGATATTTACGACTGGTTTTGTAAATTATGCTGTTGATGCAATAAAAGTTGCAGCGTTCGACTACCTGTTAAAGCCCATAAATGAGGATGCCCTTCGAAACACGCTTGACCGTTATGAAAAGCAGAAACAGAATAACACCAATCACGAGCGTATTGAAACACTGGTTTCGAGCCTGCAGATGGGCAGCGATATCAACCAGAAAGTTGCTTTCCCGGTGCTGAATGGCTGCCAGATGGAAAAACTCAATGATATTACATATTGCGAAGCCGATGGCAATTATACCAGGGTACATGTTTTTTCAGGTCGAATATTATTGGTTTCAAAGACATTAAAAGATGTTGAAGACCTTGTTTTCAGTGATCATTTTTACAGGATACATAAATCATTCCTTGTAAATCTTAACTATGTAAAGTCTTTCTCAAGGGTTGAGAACAGTGTAATGCTCGAAAACAACCAGGTGCTGCCTGTCTCAAACCGTAAAAACACCGAGTTTTTAAACATTTTAAGCAAAAGAAGAAGAAAAGACTGATACACCTTTCTTCGCTGTAAAATCCAACCTTATATTTTCTGCCTCATTTTTGGGCCGTCGACCGTTTTCCTGATTCCTTAATTATCTGTTTTGCAACAGCAGAATCTCTATTGCTTTTAATGCAAATTATTTTGCATTCTCCTAAAGCCAGGTAAACCAAAGATTATTTTTTTTTGCCGGCAATTACCTGTAGTTGTCGGAAACGGTCAACGCGTATAGAGCAATTATTGTCGATAATTTGAAAATTTCATACGTTTATCAGCCCCACGGCATCCCCAAATAAGTGGAGGGATAAAAGGATTTTTAAGCCCTAACTTTGAATTTACTGCATTATCTACCGGTACTGCTTCTGCGGTTCGTAATCATTTTACTTAAAATGAATTATCAGGAACCTTAACGCCCTAAAGGAATGCGATTACTGTTTTAAAAGACCTGGAAAAATAATTCACCAACTATAACCCCTACTCCCGGAGGTACCTATGAAAGACTCGTTTACTGTTTTATCAAGCTTACAAACTGAAACACTTCCTCTAAATAACAAAGAACAATTATTAACACACTCTCCACGAGACGAAAAGGCTGACAACCAAATTCTTTCGGGCAGCCGGGTAAATACTAAACCCATACCGGCAATAAAATTTC
>CAZOXJ010000253.1:2336-5264 GCA_964583325.1 uncultured Lentimicrobiaceae bacterium | reverse complement strand
CTCAACCCGTTTATCGAAGAACTTTCGCGAAAAGCTCCTTTTTATGTAAGTGCCTATCCCAATGCCGGTTTGCCCAACCAATTCGGCGAATATGACGAGTCGCCGCTACAAATGGCAACTCATGTAAACCCTATTCTTAAAAACAAATCAGTAAATATTATCGGCGGATGCTGCGGCACAACGCCCGATCATATCAGGGAATTATGCCGTATTGCGGAGCAATCAACGCCCAGGCATCTGCCCGAAATCGACAGGCATCTGCGCCTTAGTGGTCTCGAACCTTTACTGGTTTTCGCCAACAGCAATTTTATTAATATCGGCGAACGCACCAATGTTTCCGGTTCCAAAAAGTTTGCACGACTTATCCGTGAAGAAAAGTATGACGAAGCCCTTTCCGTTGCCCGCGAGCAGGTAGAAGCCGGTGCCCAGGTGCTGGATATTAACATGGACGATGCCATGCTCGACGCACAACGCGAAATGACTCGTTTCCTGCACATGCTGATGTCGGAACCCGAAATTGCCCGGGTTCCTATCATGATAGATTCATCGAAATGGGATGTGATCGAAGCCGGTTTAAAATGCCTGCAGGGAAAAGCTATCGTGAATTCCATCAGTATGAAGGAAGGCGAAGATGCATTCAGGGAACATGCGCGAAAAATCAGGAATTACGGAGCCGCCATGGTAGTAATGGCATTCGACGAACAAGGACAAGCCAGCACTTTCGAACGACGTATCGAAATCTGCGAACGCGCTTATAAAATCCTCGTGAATGAAATAGGCGTTCCTCCCGAAGATATTATTTTCGATCCGAATATTCTGGCGATAGCGACTGGTATCGAAGAGCATAACAATTACGCTATCGACTTTATAGCAACCATAAAATGGATAAAGAAAAACCTTCCGTATGCCAGGATCAGCGGCGGCATCAGCAATTTATCGTTCTCATTCCGCGGTAATGATACACTGCGCGAAGCCATGCATTCGGCTTTCCTTTATCATGCCATTAAGGCCGGAATGGATATGGGAATTGTGAATGCAGGAAATCTTCCGGTTTATGATGATATTCCGGCAGATCTGCTTGAGCTGATAGAAGATGTACTTTTCAACCGCAGGCCCGATTCGACCGAAAGGCTGATTGATTATGCCTCGAAAATGAAAACCAGCGAAAAGACTGAAGCCGCAGCAAAAGCATGGCGCAGCCTGCCGGTTAACGAACGCCTGACCTATGCTTTGGTTCATGGTTTGGATGCTGATATTGCAACCGATGTGGAGGAAGCACGTCCACATTTCGCTAAAGCCCTGGAAGTAATTGAAGGTCCGTTAATGGCCGGAATGAATGTAGTTGGCGATTTGTTCGGTGCTGGCAAAATGTTCCTTCCACAGGTAGTGAAAAGTGCCAGGGTTATGAAAAAAGCCGTAGCTGTGCTTCTCCCTTATATCGAAGCAGAGAAAGTAAAAGGAGAAGGGAGTTCGGCAGGTAAAATACTGATGGCCACAGTTAAAGGCGATGTTCACGATATTGGAAAAAACATTGTCGGCGTTGTGCTTGGCTGCAATAATTACGAAGTGGTTGACCTCGGTGTAATGGTTCATGCCGAAAAAATACTGGATGCTGCTATAAAGGAAAAGGTGGATATTATCGGACTCTCAGGACTGATTACCCCATCACTCGAAGAAATGAGTTTCGTAGCATCGGAAATGGAGCGTCGCGGATTTACGCTTCCATTACTGATTGGCGGAGCAACCACCAGCGAAATGCATACTGCGGTAAAGATTGCGCCTGAATATAGCCAGCCTGTAGTTCACGTTCGTGATGCATCGAGGGCCACAAGTGTAGTAGCGGCGCTGCTTTCGAAAGATGGTAAACAGCCGTTTGTTGATTCGGTCCAGGATAAATATGCACAGTTACGGCATAAACACGAAAGCACCAGGGCCGGTGTTACTTATCTGTCGCTGTCGCAAGCCAGGGCAAACCATTTCAAAACCGACTGGAAAAGCTTTAAACCTCACAAACCATCCTTTATAGGTGTCAAACACCTTGAAAATTATCCGCTTGAGGAAATCAGCAAATACATCGACTGGACGTTTTTCTTCCATGCATGGAAAATGAGCGGAAAATATCCCGCCATTTTTGATGATCCTGCAAAAGGTACTGAAGCCCGGAAACTTTTTGATGAAGCCCAGGTAATCCTTAAAAAGATCATTGATGAAAAAATGGTCCAGGCCAATGGGGTGTTTGGATTTTTTCCTGCTAACGCAAATGGCGACAGTATTGAACTTACCCTTGAAGGAAACGAAAAAAACATCTTGCATTTCCTCCGTAATGAGGAAGAAAAAGAAAATGGAATCCCGAATCTTTCACTCGCTGATTTCATCGCTCCGGCTGATTCCGGCTACAACGATTACATCGGACTTTTCGCTGTAACGGCAGGATTAGGTATAGAGAAATGGGTGAAACAGTATGAAGATCAGAATGATGACTATAATGCCATCATGGTAAAAATACTTGCCGACCGCCTTGCCGAAGCATTTGCTGAACTTCTGCACGAAAAAGTCCGGAAGGGATATTGGGGTTATGCCAAAGATGAAAACCTGAGCATCGACGAAATTATTCACGAAGGGTACGCAGGTATACGACCAGCCCCCGGTTATCCTGCCTGCCCCGAACACAGTGAGAAGGGAACCATTTTCAACCTTTTAAATGCCGAGAAAGCGGGTATATCGCTCACCGAAAATTTCGCCATGTACCCGGCAGCAGCCGTAAGCGGCTATTATTTCGCACATCCTGAGGCTCAGTATTTTGCTATCAGCAGGGTAAGCAAAGAACAGGTCGAAGACTACGCCAAACGTAAAAATATGAGCGTAAAAGAGATAGAGAAACTGCTGGCATCGAATTTGAATTATTGAGATGGTCTGGGAGACGGAAGT
>CAZOXJ010000253.1:0-2236 GCA_964583325.1 uncultured Lentimicrobiaceae bacterium | reverse complement strand
AAGGGTGAAAACATTGATTCAATTTACCAGACAATTGAGCCACTGGTTGAATTTAACCCATCATTTGTTGACGTAACCTATCACCGTGAAGAAGTAATTTTCAAAGAGCGTGAAGATGGTTTGCTCGAACGCCGCACCGTACGAAAAAGGCCGGGAACGGTTGCTATTGCAGCTGCCATAAAATTCAAATATGGCATTGATGTGGTTCCACACCTGATTTGCGGCGGTTTCAGCCAGGAGGAAACCGAAAATGCGCTAATTGACCTTCAGTTCCTGGGAATTGATAATATTTTGCTCATTCGCGGGGATAACCTCCGTGGCGAAAAGCAATTTAAACCCGAGCCCGACGGTCACCGGTATGCACTTGACCTCGTGAAACAAGCGGTAAAACTGAACGCCGGAATTTACCTTGAAGAAGACATTCTGAATCCTGTTCCTACCAATTTCTGCATCGGCGTTGCCGGGTATCCTGAAAAACATATGGAATCGCCTAACCTTGCAACCGACCTTGATCATCTGAAAGCGAAAGTTGATGCCGGGGCTGATTATATTGTGACCCAGATGTTTTTCGATAATTCGAAGTATTTCGAGTTTGTAAATGCATGCCGCGAAGCCGGAATCCATATCCCGATTATTCCGGGACTGAAACCTATTTCGTTAAAATCGCAGCTTTCGACATTGCCACGAACGTTTTCGATTGATATCCCTGATGCACTGGTAAAGGAAGTGGAAAAATGCACTGATACTCAGCAGGTACGGCAGGTTGGTGTTGAATGGGCTATTCAGCAATCGCGGGATTTAATAAAATTCGGGGTTCCTGTGCTGCATTTTTACACCATGGGAAAATCGGATAACATCAGTAAAATTGCAAAAGCAGTTTTCTGATAGTAAGGATGTAAAATTGAAATCCACACTTTCTGCATTTCATAATGATCGTTGCAATGCCTTTTAAAGTGCTGATTTTAAAATACAAATGTTCTCATTTCTAAAACACAAAATGGTTGCTTCCGGCAACGAATCGACATTCAGGCAGTAGTAGTTACTGCCTTTTTTTTACATTTGCGTTTTCAACCGTATTAAATGACAATCTACCAGCACATTCTCAGTCAATCCGAAGCAGGCAAAAAGCAGCTGGCTGTATTAATAGATCCGGATAAACTCCTGAACCAGGATGTTGAAAAGATTGCCATAAATGCTGAAAAATCAGGAGTCGACTGTTTTTTTGTCGGTGGAAGCCTGCTCGTAAATAATGAACTCGATCATTGTATAAAAACACTGAAAGCCAACAGCCAAATTCCGGTAATCCTTTTTCCAGGCAACACCATGCAGATGAGCTGGAAGGCCGATGCCATACTTTTCCTATCGCTCATCAGTGGCCGGAATGCCGAGATGCTCATCGGCCGCCATGTTATAGCAGCGCCTCACTTAAAAATGAGCCCGCTCGAAGTTATTTCTTGCGGCTATATGCTGATCGAAAGCGGTAAAAGCACAGCCGTTCAATACATGAGTAACACCGTTCCGATACCTTCGGATAAAATGGATATCGCTATTTGTACAGCTATGGCAGGCGAAATGCTGGGATTAAAACTGATTTATCTCGAAGCCGGAAGCGGTGCTCAGCAATCTGTTCCGCTACAAATGATTGAACAGGTAAAACAAAACATCCAAATTCCTCTGATTGTTGGAGGCGGTATCCGCACACCCGAAAAAGCAAACGAAGCCGCTGCTGCCGGAGCCGATATTATTGTGGTTGGTACCGCAATTGAAAACAATTCAGGGTTGACAGGCGAAATAGCAGATGCGGTGCACAGGGCCGGAATTAAATCTTGATATACTATTTTCAGCAGTTACAAAAGTATTTCTGTTAATGATTATCAGATGGAGAAGTTTCAAGGAAAATATCGCATTTCCTCTGCCCGGCTTAGAACCTGGGATTATTCATCAGAAGGAATATACTTTATTACAATTTGCACAAAAAACAGAGAGCATTATTTGGGCGAGATTGTAACTCCAAATTATAACAGAAAGCAAAATGAAATGGAGCTCTCTGCATTAGGGATGGAGGTTGAAATGGAATGGTTGAGAACGCCAGAAATCAGGCCGGATATGAACCTTTCCTTAGGTGAATATCAGGTAATGCCAAATCATTTTCATGCCATTTTGATAATTGGGGAAAATCAATTCAATAATCCAGCTGATCCCCGTACAGACGCGATGCTCGCGTCTCCAGCGGATT
>CAZOXJ010000252.1:0-5265 GCA_964583325.1 uncultured Lentimicrobiaceae bacterium | reverse complement strand
GGTGATTTTTGTATTTGGCATGCATCTCGATTTACCGGTTTGGGCGAAGTAAAAACGAAATGACTTTATCGCCTTGCAGGTAAATAGCTCCTGAACATATCAGGAGTAAAGATGCAATACGTACGCTATATTGCGTCTGATAGTCCGGTAAACAAGCCTTATAACTACTCCGGCAATATTATCGACTCATTGGAATAAATTGGAATAATGAAACATTTTATTTATTCATCCATTTCTTAAAATCTGCAGTACGGTCGATGCTTACAATGGTATCCATTTCATCGTCGGTTGGAGGTTTTAACACCAGTTTTATCCGGCTCCGCGACCAGGCAAACATGTTGGCTATGGATTTCATGCTTACAATATATTTCCGGTTGATACGGAAGAATAAAGCAGGGTCGATCACGTTTTCGAGTGAATCGAGGCTGATATCCATTGGATACGAATGGCCATCGAGAGTTGTTAAAAATACGTTTCGGTCGGAAGCGTAAAAAAAGGCGATGTCTTCAACCTCAACTTTGCGGAATTTATCGGCAATCTGAATCAGAAAACGCTTGCGGTATTCCGGTTTATTGCCCTGAATAACGGATAACAAACTATCAAAATCGATACTGAATGCCGACTTCAGCGATTTGTATTTCTGAAGGCTTTCGGCCAGATCATTTTTCCGTATGGGCTTCAACAGATAGGAAACACTGTTAAGCTGAAATGCTTTTATCGCATATTGGTCGTAGGCTGTAGTAAAAATAACCGGTGTCTGTACCGAAACCTGGTCAAAAATGCTGAAACTTAATCCATCGGAAAGCTGTATGTCGAGAAATATCAGGTCAGCGCTGTTCAACATCAGCCATTTAACAGATTCCTTAATAGAACCCAGTTTTGCAAGCACTGTAATTTCAGGAGTTATCTCCTTCAATATTTTCTCGAGCCGGTCGGCGGCTAATGCTTCATCTTCAACGATCAGTATGTTCATCATAGTCGGGTTCAATTAAAGGAAGACGGACAATATAGTGATTTGATTCAACCATAAACTGCGGAATGTCGTTGCAAATCATGGCGTAACGTTTTACTAAGTTTTTTTGCCCTAACCCGGTTGAAACGTTTGAGGATATTTTACGCTGCATGTTATTTTTAACCATCAGCCAGCCGTTTTCATAAAAAATTTCAATTCCTAAAGGCTGCGACTGATTTACGATATTATGCTTAATGGCATTTTCCAGAACGAGTTGCAGGGACAAAGGCGGGAGCAGCATTTTGAGCAAATCAGCTGCGAGATTCACTTTAAATGACAATGATTCGCCATACCTGATCTGCTGTAAAAAGATGTACGACCGTATAAAATCCAGTTCCTCTTCAAGCGAAACAACAGGTTTTTCAATGGTTTCGAGCACGTATCTGTATATATGCGCAAATTCATCGATAAAAAGCTGTGCTTTGTCAACATCCTTTTCAATAAGCCCCGAAAGAACATTGAGGCTGTTGAACATAAAATGCGGATTGATCTGGTTTTTAAGTACTTCGAACCGTACTTGTGAGAGTTCCCTTTCAAGCGTTTCGGACTTCAGCTTTGCCTTATCGCTTTCGATAAAAAAGTGCCAGGCTTCCAGAACCACCATCATCAGGATATTGATAACGGATGAAATAAGGGCATTGACTATTAAAACCTGGACAAAACCTTTTTTGTATGCGCTGATCCAATTCACAAAAACAGTAACCAGGGTGGAAACAAAAATAGCCAGCAGTATTGTTATACAAAGCTGAATGAGAATGCGTGAAAATACCCTTTTATTCCAGGGCCGCGATTGGTTCAGGAACCTGATAATAAGCAAATCGGGAATGGATATAACAAAAGCGGCTGCCAGCATAATTGCTGTACCAATTAACACATGCGAAACAAACGAAACAATGCCATGTATAAGGTAATACCCGCTCAGGTGATTGTACGAAATAATTATTAACTGTATAGCGAATGATAATACCAGTAATAATTTAATCACATTCCGGAACGGAAAGAACTCATTTAATCGTTGTAAGGAAGTGACATTCATCAGGTATTTCTGTTTTTTATGTGTTAAAACCTGCTGCGTATGCTTACAGGTAATATTTGTTACAAAAGTGCAGCTGGGTATTAATTTTCACCGGGCTATTCGATTACGCAAAGAAAAAGAATAAACTTACAAATTTTAATGGCAAGGCTCACCAAGCAGGTGAGAAAGATTCATTCCGGTAGTTGGAATGAATCTTTCTTTACAAGTCTTACAAAATTCCTTAAGATCAATAAAAGGGTTTTAAGGTTTGTAAGAACATCCCACAAGTTTTTTTGAATTAAAACTTCTTTAATACCCCAATACGAAGCTGCAGGTAATTCAAGTCCAGCTGAGTTGTAGTACTTTCATTAGCGATATCTCCCGAAATAGAATTGAACTTAATCCCTGGTGTAAGACTCCAGTTTCGGCCCAGAGGCACATCAACACCACCGGCAACCTGCCATCCAAATCCGTGTCCGGTATCGTCGGTTATATCGCCAGCTTCGTTTTCGATTTCAATATGGTTATAAAGCCCACCTGCTCGCACATAATATGAAACCGGCGACATTCCGATAGGATGTTTATACTGCAGTCCGAAAACGTAACCCGTTTCTTCAAAATCGGTGTCGGCGCCGTCAAATGAATTTTCAGCTGTAAAGGTATTATAACCCCAACCTGCGTAAACACCTGCATGAGGCATAAAACGGTAGTGGAGTATTCCTTCGCCTCCAAAGCCGAATTTGAGGTCGGCACCGCCTAAATCGCGGGTAGCAAACGAAGCGCCGCCGCTTACTTCAAATCCAAAGCGTTTTTCTTTTTCCTGTGCAAAGCTGCTGACAGTCAATGCTAAAATTGCTACTGCAAATAATACTTTTGTTTTCATTGTTTTTGTTGTTTTAAAGTTTCTGTTCTTATTTATTGTTGTTTTATCAGTTTGATGAAGCAAAAGTATTGCAGGTATTAATGGTGCGAAAAGGAAATGGGGTGAGGGTGTAATTTTACGGTATGAAAGTGCTGTTTCGGTTGCCGGATAATTAATAAAACAGTGTTTTGTATTCTCCTGCAATTCCAAAGACTTTTAAGTCATCTTGGATTATCGCTGTATTAATGTTTTTGACGGTTTTCCTCCGAAGAGATCCTTTATTGATTCATGTTTCCGATGCAATAACCAAACTACTATGAGACCAAAAATAAACGTTGAAGATGCTGTTTCAATAAAATGGCTCAGCCGGACGCTGGCACCCGGAATAAGTGAGTTTTCCATGATGTGTCCCAGGTTTTGGGGAATGCTGAAAAGCAAAGCCACAAGCAACGCCGTCCACCAGGCATTAAGCTTTGATCCAAAAATGACAGGAAGCGCACAAAGAGTCCATATCATAGAGCGTAATACCTGGAAAAGGAATAAGCCCGGTTCTGTCCGGAGTGTGTTTGCGGTATGTTCCCAAAATGGTGTAATTGCTCCGGGACTACCATAAAAAGCACGGAGTTCGGGATTTTGCCAGGCAATATAATAACCGGCTAACCAATAGAGTGTAACATATGCAATAGCAATTAAACTCAATTTCCACACCCATTGCCCGAACGGAATTGCGATAGTAATAAATGAAAATGTACTGTTTTGCTTTCGCCCTTTACCCAAAATCCAGACAGATAATGGCACAAACAGAAAGGCTACCGGCAGTCCCATGATAAATAAAAAGGGCATTAATTCCGCATTAACTGTGATGTCGGATAAAAAATACCAGGTTTCGATCTGCATCACAAAAGTTACTGCCCCGAAATAAGCCAGGGATAATAAAAGCGAAAGACGTAAACCTCCCCATTTCGAACTTAATACAAGTGCAGCCACCAGAATTGTGTTTGCAATACCTACCAGCAACAAGCCAATACCGACGGGCACTAATCCCGGCTCCGGTTTAATATCAGGGAGCTTTCCACTTATGGTTTGAGCGCCGCCCAGGTAAAAAATGTAGAATAGAATGAGTAGCGCAAAAAGGCGCAACACCCAGCCGAAAACAGTAATTTTTTTCATAAATCTTAGATTTTAGGGTTTACTTTTTATGACCTGCAAATTGAAGCTATAAAGGTATTCCGGCACTAAGCGCATTAAAAAACAAAGAGGGCGAAAGTGTAAATGAAGTGTATGAAAGTGCAGATATTCCTGCTGATTATACATTGCAAATATTACTTATCAGCGAGACTGATACTTCCATTCAAAACGTCAGTCAAAACGATTTTTTCTACCTTACCAGGCTCTTCAAATAACGGGCTATGCGCTGATTGATCAAATGTGTAAAATCCTTTTACGGGAGCCTTTAGCTTCTCAAAGAAGTCCTTTGCCAAACTGTAAGAAACGGTATAATCATAAATGCCATGGAAAAAATAGACCGGAATTTTTAGTTCAGGAACTTGTTTGGACAGATCCGAGGATAAAACTGTTTTCCACAGCGGATGAACACCAGCCCTGGCTTTACCGCGCCACATATTAACTTTCTCGGAAAGCGTGTAATCTTTACATGTAAGTGATGGTAAAAAAATACCGGTTATAATCGAATTCATTTCATGTGTGGTGCCTATTCCAAGGCTGTGCATTGCTTTATCCCGTACTAAAAGGTACGAATCCGGCGTGCCATTGATAAGAGTGACAGGCGCTGACTTAAGTTTTCGAAGCATTTTTTTATCTCCCTTCACTTCGTATTGCTCAACCATATACTCGTAAGCCAGTCTTTCAGATTCAAGTTGGTTACTCATCTGAGCCATTCCAATGTATGCGTGGTATAATTCAGGTGACTGTGCAGCCACATGAACTCCAATAAAGCTTCCGCCTGATCGTCCCATAAGAAAAATCTTCTCTTTACTGAATCGCTTACGAAGGTAATTGGTCACCTCCTTTGTATCCGATATCAACTGGTTCAATGTTATCGACTCAGGTTGTATGCTGGCGTTGTACGAAAGGCCTGACCCGCGCTGTTCCCACCAAACCACAGTAAAATAGTCTTCAAGGCCTGTCGGGTAGTTCTGTGTCAGGAAATAATCGGGTATGCCGCCATGTAAATAAAGTAGCACCGGGTTTTGGATGTTTTTGCTTTTGATAATCATTCCCTGGCGGATACCGCCTATGGTTACAAAAGTTTTTTCCGAAATGCTTCCGGCAACAGGAACTCCTTTATTATCAATGAATGGTTCAGGTTTTCCCGGACTGCATATCCGCAGTACAATAACAAGAGCCAGCATCATT
>CAZOXJ010000251.1:1924-5323 GCA_964583325.1 uncultured Lentimicrobiaceae bacterium | reverse complement strand
TATTAAAAATCCATAAAATCAGCAGCGGTATGCTTCAATCCTTTAACTTTGCAGCAAAATAATTTTAACCATGCTTCGTAAACTTTTTGCTTTTGCTTTTTTATTAGTTATTGTAGCTTCATGCGATACGGATACAACCGATTACGGCCCGATCGATAAAAAAATAATTGAGGACTACCTGGCTGACAGCAACCTCACAGCACAATCCACCACTTCGGGATTATACTATATTACTGAAAAAACGGGCGGTGCCAATCACCCTAATATCAACTCTGTAGTAGTTGCAAATTACAAAGGGTATCTTACTGACGGAACTGTTTTTGATGAATCCAAAACAGGAAGCCCAGCTACTTTTGCCCTTAAAGCAGTTATTCCGGGCTGGCAGGAAGGGTTGCAACTCATTGGTGTAAAGGGTAAAATCAAACTCCTTATTCCATCTGCTTTAGGATACGGTTCAACAGCCAAAACCAATATTCCAGCCAATTCGGTATTGATATTCGACGTCGAACTGGTCGAGTTTTATTAAACGATATGCATGATCATAACGGAGATAATGCCCTTGATTTCGGACAATCGTACCGGAAAGCAGCCGATTACTGTGCCATTCAGGACCGCTGCAACAGCGAAATCCGTTATAAACTGAAATACTGGAATACCGATAGCAGTTTTATTGATGATATCATAAATAAACTCGCAGAAGAAGGGTTTCTGAACGAAAAACGCTTTGCAATTAATTATGCCGGCGGAAAATTCAGGATCAACGGCTGGGGGAAAATAAAAATCACTTCCGAGCTAAAGATGAGAGGTATTCCATCAGCTCTTATTCAGGAAGCGCTTGCTGCAATTGATGAAGATGATTATCTGTCGTATCTGAAAGAGATACTTCAGAAAAAAATGAGACAGCTAGGAAGTAATTCGCCAGCTAACAGGCAGAAAGCAATTTTTTTCGCTGCATCCCGTGGTTTCGAAACCTCTCTTGTTTCTGCGCTTTTGAAAAACAACGATTTACTTGATTCATAATTACATTTTACCAATATGATAAACATTGAAACCCTTAAAGAACTATCAAAGCGGCTTGAAGCGCTGAGGAGGTTCCTTTGACGTGGAAACCAAACTTGAACTCATTGCCGACGAAGAAAAAATAACACTGGCACCGGGTTTCTGGGACGATCCCAAAAAAGCAGAAGCCGTTCTTAAATCCATACAGGAGAAAAAAAGCTGGACCAATGCATATACCGAAGCCGAAGTTTCCTTGGCCGACTTAAATGTGTTGTTTGAGTTTTATCAGGCTGACGAAGCCTCGGAAGAGGAAGTAGAAGAACATTACGCAAAAACCAAAGCACTTTTCGACCACCTCGAATTCCGTAATATGCTCAGGAACGAAGAGGACGGACTCAGCGCTATTCTGCAGATTAATTCGGGCGCGGGCGGCACCGAAAGCCAGGACTGGGCCCAGATGCTTATGCGCATGTATATTCGTTGGGCCGAGCGGAATAATTACAAAGTGAGGGAACTTGATTTAAACGAAGGCGATGGAGCCGGAATAAAATCCGTTTCAATTGAAATTGAAGGCGATCATGCTTTTGGATACCTGAAGGGCGAAAACGGAGTTCACCGCCTGGTGCGCCTCTCCCCTTTCGATTCGGCAAACCGCCGCCATACTTCGTTCGCCTCGGTATATGTTTATCCCGTTGTGGATGACAATATTGATATTCAGCTCAACCAGGCCGATTTAAGCTGGGATACATTCCGCAGCAGCGGTCCGGGCGGACAAAATGTAAATAAAGTAGAAACGGCAGTAAGGTTGTATCATGCCCCTTCGGGAATTGTGGTCGAATGCCAGGTTACCCGCTCGCAGCAGCAAAACCGCGACAAAGCTATACAAATGCTTAAATCGCAGCTTTATGAAATAGAACTCCGCAAGAAAAAAGAAGCCCAGGCCGAAATTGAAGGCAACAAGAAAAAGATTGAATGGGGATCCCAAATCCGCAATTATGTGCTTCATCCATACAAAATGGTAAAAGACATACGTACCGGACACGAAACATCCAATGCTTTTGAAGTGCTGGACGGCGACCTGAACGAATTCATCAAATCATACCTGATGGAATTCGGCAGAAACGAGTAAAACTGCATTTTTTGAAAGAAACCGAAAGCTGATGATCTCACTGTAATTCAAACGTGGGGCCCTTGCTGACGGTTTCTTTTGCATTATGATCAGTTAAATTCCGGATTAAACAGAAAATTTAAAGTTCAGATTAAAATTTTTATGTAAGTTTGAAAAGAAATCAATCCTTTCGGGCAAACCTATGATAACTATTTACCATAATCCAAAATGCCGTAAATCACGTGCCGGGCTGCAATACCTCCAGGAAAACGGCCTTGAACATACCGTTGTTGAATACCTTAGAACCCCGTTTTCACGCGAAACATTTAAAGAACTATTAATGAAACTCAACATGCGTCCACTGGAGATTGTGCGCACACAGGAAGACGAGTATAAAGACAAACTGAAAGGCAAAAATTTTACCGACGAAGAATGGATAACAATCATCCTTGAAAACCCAAAGCTCATACAACGCCCTATTGTTGTAAAAAACCACAAAGCAGTGCTGGGGCAGCCAGTGGAAGAGATAGAGCGATTGTTGTAAATGGTCATTCGGTTGTTGAGGGTTTAGAGGGTTGAATTTTTTGAGTGGATGTAGTTGTCATTCGATTGTCATTCAATTGTGGATTGACAAGAGGGTTGGGTTGATGGGGAGGAATTGGTGGTCATACGGTGGTCATTCGGTTGTTGAGGTATTAGCAGGTCGAGTTTTTGAGTGGATTTCGACGACATTTAAATCGGAACAAGTAGTTTTTGTTGGTTTTTAAATTTCACTGCCATGGATATTGATGATTTACGTGTTTATCAACTGGCAATGCAACTGGCTGAAAAAGTATGGGATATTGTCATGAAATGGGATGCTTTTGCAAAATATTCGATAGGTAAACAGTATACAGAAGCAGCTGATTCCATCGGATCTAATATTAGTGAGGGGTTTGGAAGGTTTCATTTCAAAGATTCAAAAAACTTCCTCTATTATTCCCGTGGTTCACTTTTTGAAACCAAGACCTGGACTAAAAAAGCACACAACCGTAATTTAATTACCGATAAAGAATACGAAGAACTTAAAACCGAAATCCATGATCTAAGCGTGAAGCTCAACAATTACATCAACTCCATAGGAAATGTTCGTTCGAAAAATGAATAAACCTCAATTTAATAGACAACTGAATGACAACTTAACCCACTAAAACTTCCAAAATCCCTCGTCAAACCACAACTGAATGACCATTGAATGACAACTCAGATAACAAAAACAACTCAATCCCCTCGTCAAACCACAACCGAATGAC
>CAZOXJ010000251.1:0-1824 GCA_964583325.1 uncultured Lentimicrobiaceae bacterium | reverse complement strand
AACAACTCAATCCCCTCGTCAAACCACAACCGAATGACCTCACAACCAACCAAATCGCAAAATCATCTCAAATATCTCAAACAATGAAAACCCGCATCGAAAAAGACACTATGGGACCGGTTGAGGTTCCTGCAGACAAATACTGGGGCGCTCAGACACAGCGTTCGAAGGACAACTTCCGCATAGGCGACGGACACATGCCTATTGAAATTATCAGGGCATTTGCTATTTTGAAAAAAGCTGCAGCCCTCACTAACCGCGACCTGGGAGTCCTGTCTGCTGATAAATGCGAATTGATTGGGCAGGCTTGCGACGAAATTTACCAGGGGAAACTGGATGATCAGTTTCCGCTTGTTGTATGGCAAACCGGATCAGGCACACAGAGCAACATGAATGTAAACGAAGTAGTCAGCAACCGTGCTCATGTAATTGCGGGCGGAGTGCTGGGCGAAGGGAAAAGTCCTTTACATCCGAATGATGATGTAAACAAATCGCAGAGCAGCAACGATACATTTCCTACAGCCATGTCGATTGCGGCATATAAAATGTTAACAGAAGTTACTCTTCCCGGTGTTCAGAAATTACGCGAAACCCTGGATGCTAAAGCTAAGGAATTTGCTGGCATAGTTAAAATCGGACGCACTCATTTAATGGATGCTACTCCGCTCACCCTCGGACAGGAGTTTTCGGGCTATGTTTCGCAGCTCGATCATGGAATGAAAGCTATAAAAAATACACTTCCGCACCTGGCTGAACTGGCGCTGGGTGGCACCGCAGTCGGAACCGGAATCAATACGCCTAAAGGCTACGATGTAAAAGTTGCCGGGCATATAGCCTCGTTAACCGGGTTGCCTTTTGTTACTGCCGAGAATAAATTCGAAGCACTGTCGAGCCACGATAATATCATGGAAGCATCCGGTGCGATTAAAACACTTGCTACAAGCCTTATGCATATTTCAAGCAACATCCGTTTGCTTGCTTCCGGTCCACGTTGTGGAATCGGTGAACTTCACCTCCCTGAAAACGAACCAGGTTCCTCAATCATGCCTGGAAAAGTAAACCCAACTCAAAACGAATCGCTTACCATGGTTTGCGCGCAAGTTATAGGATGCGATGCTGCCATCACAGTCGCCAACACCCACGGCCATTTCCAGTTAAGTGTTTTCAAACCTGTAATCATTTACAATTTCCTGATGGCAGCAAGGTTAGTAGGTGATGCCTGTGTTTCGTTTAACGATAATTGTGCGATTGGCATTGAAGCAAATCCTGCGTTTATTAACAAAAATCTCGAAAATTCACTTATGCTTGTAACCGCGCTCAATACACATATCGGTTACGAAAATGCTGCCAAAATTGCAAAAAAAGCACATCACGAAGGCACAACATTGCGCGAAGCCGCCATGTCGCTGGGATTAGTAACAGACGAACAATTCAGCGAATGGGTCGATCCCACGAAAATGATCGGGTAAACAACTCATTTACATGCCTATACAAAACCCTTAGCCATTCATTTTGCTAAGGGTTTTTTACTTCATAAGATTACTCAACTAATAATGGAAAAATTCCTTTGCAAGGATAATTGGTTTACCTTTGCACTCCAACTCAAAACAAACGCAGGAATGTAAAATTCAGCTGTATTTACGATCATTAAAACAGGGCAACCTATGATTCAGACTATTAAAATAGGCACGCTTAAGTGGCATTATATTGAAGATCCCTCTGACGAGGATCTCGGATTTCTGAAAGACAACTTTCACTTCCACCCTCTAGATATTGAAGACTGCCGGAGTGTGAATCAACGACCTAAGATCGATATTTACGATG
>CAZOXJ010000250.1:0-5352 GCA_964583325.1 uncultured Lentimicrobiaceae bacterium | reverse complement strand
AGTATATGATTGTCAGGGGTAAGTTTGAAATTTTGAGGAGCGCCGATCCCGGCATTATCGAAATAAGACCATAGTGGAGTGCCGCCGGGACTGAATTTCTTTACCTTGGTAACCATTCCGGTTCCATTACTGCCTAAACCCAGTACATAAATGTTATTCTCCGAATCCACCAGACATTTTCTTGTTGAGGATCCATCAAAATCAGTTTCATAAACAATTCTCCACAAGAGGTTACCTGCAGGATCAAACTTCATAAGCAGGCTGTTCGCATTCACCGGATTTGAATATCCGGAACGTATCGTACCCGAAACAAGGATATTCCCGGTACCGTCAGTTTCAACCCAGGTAGCCACTTCGTGCCTGTTAGGATCGGTGTTGTTGTATGGAACTTCCCAAAGTATATTTCCGGCGGCATCTCTTTTGGTTAAAGTAATATCACCCCCCGGGTTATAATCCCAATTGGCCGTATATACGTTGTTGGAAGCATCAGTAGCTACGGCTACACCACCTGGATAATTGTACCATGCAAGCTGAACCTGCGCATAGGTAATTGATGCTAAAAGCATTAAGGTTAAAGTCAATAGTGTTTTCATACTGATCTGATTAAAAATCGGTTTATCATTTTAATATTTCGTTAGTTTGTTATTTACCGCAAACCTTTCAAGCCATTGGCATGAGATACAAGGCAATAAGTTGCAGATTATCAGAATTTCAGGACGGAAAGACCTGATCTTATTTGTTATTAATAATGGAGCTGTTGAGAATTATTAGTAGACTATTGTTACTTGATTTCTTCTTTTTAATCAGTGAGTTTCCCGCCTGCATTGATCCAATCGGTTATTATAGCTTTATCGGCAGCAGCCAGCGGACCTGAAGGTGGCATGGTGCCCTGGTCAACCGCCTGGGACTTTATACGGCCGCCGTTCGAGACTATACTGGCATTGGTTTCAAGATTTAACCCGCCTGAATTTGATGGAGATACATGGCATCCTGACGAAGCGCAACTGCTGGTTACAATCGATTTAACAGCTAAAAATTTTGGTCCGGGAGTGCTGTCAGGATTTGGATCCGGATTGGAGTCTTCGCTTTTTGAACAGGAAAAGGTTAACCCTGTAATCGCAAAAATGCTGATGATAAAAATTAGTTTTCTCATAGTTTTACTGTTTTTGTGTTAGCTTTTAAAAATCTGCTCGTTTATTTGATGATGTAAATTTAATTCGGTGCCTTTACCCAAAAAAAATAAGAAAGATGAATGGGAATAAATGAATGATGAATAAGGAATTAGGGACAACAATTCTGAAACAAAAGGAAGTTTGCCTTTCCTGATTGTTAAAAGGTAAGCAGATCGTACTATTTGTTTTAATTGATTATGTCAGGATTAAAGCAAACCTATTTGGTTTGAATGTTTATTTGGAAAATATCAGATTCGTGTTTCCTGATACCAGAATAAAATAATTTTCAACGTCCCGGTTTTCCCATAGAGATTTACTAATCAATCTTTTGCACGGTAAAAACATTGTCCTGAAAAACAAGAGTGAAAAATTAACCGGCAATCATATAAGGGTATTTACCTATTTGAGTGTATTTATATTACAGACTTATTATTTACTCACTTAACACTAATATGCTATGAAAACCAAGAGAATTTTATTGACTGCTATGGCAATGCTTGCAACCGGGTTGCTGTTTACATCCATACAAGGATGCACCAAAGATGTTGCCGATGAAACTTCCACCACTACACTAAGTGAAGACTACAAGGCCGACGTGATCGAATATGCATACATTGACCCGCTGGCTTGCGTCCCTCAGAGTTGTATTGACTCATTACCGTTAGAACCTCTTAACCAGGCAGAAATTGATGCACTCACATTTTTAAGAGAGGAAGAACTGCTGGCTCACGATGTTTACGAAGCTTTATCAGGGCTTTATACTAAACCGGTTTTTCTTAACATTTCCAAAAGCGAACTGGCCCATACCACTGCCATAAAAGCATTGCTGGTAAAATACCAACTCACCGATCCGGCAGCAACTCATGTTTCGGGTACGTTTCAAAATCCCGACCTACAAAATCTTTATACCTTGCTTGCAAGTAGCGGATCAACATCACTTTTGGATGGACTGGTAGTTGGCGCAACTATTGAAGACCTTGATATTTCCGACCTTCAAAAGCAATTAGTGCTGGTTGACAACCAGGATATAACTCTTGTTTTTAATAACCTGATGAAGGGATCAAGAAATCATCTCAGGTCATTTTATGCAAATATTCTTTTCAACAAGGGCACCTATACGCCTCAATATATCAGCCAGGAAGAATTTGACCTTATCATTGGTTCTTCCCATGAATTTGGCACTGGCAGCTGTACCTGCCTGAATTAAATCCAAACCTCACCTGTTCCCCCGGTAAAGAAAATTTCTTTGCCGGGTTTTTTTTTGTTCTTTCGGTACCGTAAATTTTCGGGCAATGTAAGCGCCGGATTATTTGTATTTAATGATTTTAATATTCAATGGCGGTTATAGTCTGAATAATTACCGAAACCGTTGAGACTTATAGACTTTGCTACAAAATAAATTCGCTTTACCATAACAATAACCTTCATCAGGTTGATGCTGAGAAGATACTTTTCATACCTAATCCGGACAATGGGTTTTGAATTTTTCTTCAAATAAAAATTGTACGCGATAACTATTTCGTACTTTTGCGAAATACTAAATGAAAATGAAAATTCCTTATTCAGATGACCAGGTTAAACTGGCAAGGTTTGCAAAAGCAATGGGACATCCTGCCCGGATAAAAATACTTGAGATACTTTCGCACCGCGGTTGTTGCTACAGCGGTAATATAGCCGACGAATTTCCGATTGCGCTTTCCACCCTTTCGCAGCATCTTAAAGAGCTGAAAGCATCGGGCCTTATACAGGGCGAAATCAATCCGCCGTTTATCAAATACTGCATCAACCAGGAAAACTGGAAACAGGCCAAACAGTTATTCGATTCGTTTCTGGAAGGCAAGTCACTAAATCCGTTAGTTTGTAATGTCTGAAAACAGCTTTTCGATCCGTGCTGCCGGTATTTGCAACTTCCTGCCTTTGCTGTTGATACCGGTATGGTTTCTTATTTATAAAAACCTGCAGTGGCTCACCGACCGGCTTGTGTTTGATGTTTTTGGCATGACACCCGGCACACATCTTACCGAAACCATCCGCTTCTTTATTTTTGAAGTCCCGAAAGTAATGCTGCTGCTAGCACTCATTATATTTTTTGTAGGTATCATACGTACGTATTTTTCGCCTGAACGCACACGCAAAGCGTTGGAAGGCAAATCGCTGTTTACCGGAAATGTAATGGCAGCCTCACTGGGAATTGTAACGCCATTTTGCTCCTGCTCCGCCATACCATTGTTCCTCGGGTTTATTGAATCGGGGATTCCGTTAGGAGTAACGTTTTCGTTTCTTATTGCTGCCCCAATGATCAACGAAGTAGCCATTGTGCTGCTTTTCGGATTATTCGGCTGGAAAACGGCTCTCATATATGTCATCACCGGCTTAGTTATAGCCATTACAGCCGGTTGGGTAATCGGCCGCCTGCGCCTCGAAAAATGGGTTGAACCCTGGGTTTACGAATTAAAAGGTGGCGCTCATGTGGAAGATGAAAAACTATCTTTTGATACCCGTATTAAAATGGGTTTCGAAGCGGTAAAGGAAATTGTTGGTAAAGTGTGGATTTATATAATGTTGGGTATTGCCGTTGGCGCCGGGGTTCATGGCTATGTACCACAGGATTTTATGGCTTCGTTTATGGGGAAATCAGCCTGGTATTCAGTTCCGCTATCTGTATTAATTGGCATCCCGCTCTATTCTAATGCTGCCGGAATAATACCGATAGTTTCTGCCTTAATTGAAAAAGGTGCTGCACTTGGCACAGCTCTTGCCTTTATGATGGCAGTTATCGGTCTTTCGTTACCCGAAATGATCATACTTCGCAAAGTACTTAAACTGCCTCTTATCTTTACCTTCATTGGTGTTGTTGGAAGTGGCATAGTTCTGGTAGGATTCCTGTTCAACTATGTGTTTTAATTTGACAATGGGGTAATTCGGCAATTTGGCAATTCGGCAATTCGGCAATGTGGTAATTGGACAATGGGGCAATGGGGCAATGGGGCAATGAGGCAATGGGGCAATTCCACAATTCGACAATTAGATAAATAGGCAAATCAACAAAGCGATAGCAGCAAAGTCAATTTGATAATGCGTTGATAAACTAATAAGGTACTGAGTTAATAAAAGCACAAAAACATACAGATAAGTAACGTTTAAAAACAAACATAATGGAAATCAAGATTTTAGGAACCGGTTGTTCCAATTGCAAAAACCTCGAAAAAGCAACCCGCGAAGCTGTAGCCGAACTTAACCTCGATGCTTCGGTGGTTAAAGAAGAAGACATCGTTAAAATTATGGGCTATGGTGTAATGCGCACTCCTGCCCTGGTGGTCGACGAAAAAGTGATCATGTATGGCCGTGTGCCTTCGGTAAAAGAAATCAAAGAAATGCTTTCGAAATAATTTTAAAACCAGAAACAATGAAAAAGATTCTTGTTGCAGTAATTCTGTTTTTAGCCACGGTTGCAGTATTCGCTCAGAAACCGGTTAAACTGAAAATCGTTTATTTCCATTCCGAACGTCGTTGCCCAACTTGCATCTCCATTGAAGATAACACGAAGAAAACGCTGAATACCTATTTCGATGCTCAGTTAAAAGATGGTACAATTACATTGCAGGTATTAGATGTTGGTGAAGATAAAAACCAGAAACTGGTGGAGAAGTACGAAGCTGACGGATCGTCCTTATTTCTCACCAAAGTAAGCGGAACCAAAGAAACCACAACCGACTTTACCAATTTCGCATTCAGCTATTCGCGCAACCAGGCCGATAAGTTTATTTCGGGTTTAAAGGCGGAGATTGAGAAGAATTTAAAATAATTCGACGATTTACCAATTCGACAATTCGACGATTTGACAATTTGTCAATAGTCAATAGTGGCAATTTAGCTTCATTGTCGAATTGTTTCATTGTCGAATTACCTGCGGTGAAATCGCTTCGCTAAGTTGCTGAAAACATCATTGTCGAATTGCCGAATTGAATAATTGACTAATTATCAAAAAAATGGAATTCTTACAAAACCTTATCGACCAAAGCAACTTCCCGCTTTTAACAGCTTTCCTGCTTGGATTAATGACTGCCATCAGCCCCTGTCCGCTGGCTACCAATATTACAGCACTTGCTTATATCAGCAAGGATGTGGAAAACCGCCGCACCGTATTCCTCAATGGTTTGTATTACACTTTAGGCAGGGC
>CAZOXJ010000249.1:0-5359 GCA_964583325.1 uncultured Lentimicrobiaceae bacterium | reverse complement strand
GGCTGTATCAAAGCCGGCAGCTTCTTTTAAATATCTAAAAAAGTAACTCCTATCCAAACAGTTATGCACATTGAAGTAATGTTTTCTTACCTTCGCAATCAATTCATTTAAAATGTTAAAATAATTTTCGGGAATATGTCACGACTTATACTTACTTCACTCATTTTCAGTTTTTTACTAATTTCATGCTCAACCGGCAAAAAAGCATACGAGCGCGGTGATTACTACAACGCCACTTTGCAGGCTGTAAACCGGCTGAGGAGCAATCCCGATTCGAAAAAAGCGATAAATGCTGTTAAGGATAGTTATCCGATGTCGATTACATATTTCCAGGGAAAAATTGATTATGCCCTGAGCACCAACAGCCCATTTAAATACACCGAAATAGTCGGTTATTACGAAAAAATGAATCGCCTGGCCGACGAAATAAGCCGCTGTCCCGCTGCTTTGAAAATTTTTCCCAGTGTTAATTACTATTCCGTTGAATTGGCGCAGGCGCGCACCCAGGCAGCAGAAGAACAATACAGTGCAGCTCTGAAAAACGAACAGATAAATACCAGGCTTTCGTGGAAGGATGCGTATTACAATTTTCGGGAAGCTGATCATTTTGTGCCCGGTTACAGAGATGTGATTGAACGGATGGAAAAAGCAAAATTCTATGCAACGCTGAAGGTAATTGTTGAACAAATACAGGTTCCCCGAAAATACCAGCTTACATCCGACTTTTTCCTGAACCAGGTTATTGAATCACTTAAAAGTAACAGGCCCAATGAGTTTGTTGAATATTACTCTCCTGAAACTGCCGAAATTTCAGGGATTAAAACTCCCGATCAGGTTCTGCGGATGAACTTCGATGAGTTTGTAATCGGCCAGGTTTACGATAAAGAAACAGTTCGCGAATATTCGCGCGACAGTGTTGAAGTAGGCTCGGTAACCATGCCCGACGGCACTAAACAAAAAGTATACAATACCGTAAAAGCCAAACTTACAACCAACCGCAGAGAACTCATTTCCAACGGAGTACTCGATGTCACAATCATTGATTTCCAATTTAACAAGGTTGAGTCGCAGCGAAAATTCACCGGACAATTTGTTTGGTTTACCGAATGGGGATTTTATAACGGCGACGAAAGGGCGCTCAATAACGATCAACTTGCTATGTGCAAGAGGAAACCCGTTTCGCCTCCGGGCCCGCAGGATTTATTTATCGAATTCACAAAACCTATTTTCAGCCAGGTTTCTCCGTTTTTAAAATCTTTCTATAGTAAGTATTAAATATAGAATGCATTAGATTTAGAAAAGGCATACATAAAAAGTCCGGTAAGTCAGCAGTTTAAAATTGTTTGATTTTTCTTAAAATAAATTCATGTCAGACATCTATATATTTTATATTTGTATAAAATACTGTTTGCTTTTTTTATCCACTATGTCTCAAATCTAAAATCAATGTTATGGAAAACCTGTTAACAATCATCATTGGAATTGTCCTCTTTTTTTTCTTTGCCGGTATTCGTATTGTTCGACCAACAAACCGGGCCCTAGTGGAAAGGCTTGGTAAATATCACCATTTTGCAACTGCTGGTTTTAACTGGATCATCCCGATAATTGATAAAATGTACAAGATCAATATCACTGAAAAAATGATCAATGCCGAACCTCAGGAAATCATCACCAACGATAATCTGAATGCACGGGTTGATGCACAGGTTTACTTCAAAATAAAGCCTGACGAAGAAAGCGTGAAGAATTCGCAGTATAATGTTAACAGCATTGAATACCAGATTGTAAACCTTGCCAGGACTACTCTGCGTAACATAATCGGAACAATGACACTTAAATCAGCCAATAGTGAGCGTGGAAAAATCAACAAAGAGCTGCATACCACCTTGCTTAGCGAAACCGAAAACTGGGGAATTGAGATTGTACGTACCGAGCTTAAAGAAATTGATCCTCCAAAGGATGTGCAGGAAACGATGAACAAAATCGTGAAAGCCGAAAATGAAAAGATAGCGGCAATTGATTATGCAACAGCAACCGAAACCAAAGCTGATGGTGAAAAACGCGCAGAGATCAGGAAAGCCGAAGGTATAAAGCAAGGGGCAATTCTGCGGGCCGAAGGTGAAGCCCAGGCAATACAATTGGTTAATGAAGCAGCTGAAAAATATTTCGTTGGTAATGCACAGATGTTACGCCGCATACAGGCAATGGAAACTTCATTAAAGGATAATTCGAAAATTGTTGTTCCAACAGGTAGTGACCTTGTGAATGTGATGGGTGAAATGGGTGGAGTAATTCCTTTGAAAAACAAATCTGAGTAAAATGCTTATTAACCTGAGATGTATTATCAAATCTCTGCTGAGCATTTAAGTTACTGAACGTAAAACTTTTATACATAATAAAAATCTCCTTTGTTCCAACATCGGAGATTTTTTTTTGCCAAAGAATTCTGCTTTTCGGGTTGTGGAGTTTTTTCCCCTGCTCGATTCGCGAATGAATATTAAATACTATTTGATGCGTTTCTACCGGATTGGATATTGCTATGATCCTTTATTTGCAACAATGCCGTCTGCCCTCCCCTTTTGTGTGTAAAAATATGAAGTCGAATTTATACAGGTACAGATTCCTCTTTCTTTAGTTTATTAAACGCAATAATAAGCATGCTTACAATAAAGAACAAGGACAACAACAAAGTACTGTTTCGCATACTGCCGGTTACCTGTTCGATAATACCAAAACCCAGCATCCCGATTACAATAGCTAATTTTTCGGTGCTGTCGTAAAAGCTGAAATATGAAGCAGTATCAGAAGTATCGGAAGGGATTAATTTCGACCATGTCGAGCGCGCCTGCGACTGTATCCCGCCCATCACCAGGCCAACCAATGCCGACAAAATATAGAATTGCAATTCGGTTTGCACAATATAGGCTGAGAGACAAATAAATATCCAGATTGCAAGCATCCACAGCAACGAGGTCCTGTTCCCAAAACGTGTTGAAACTCTTCCGAAAATATACGCCCCTGCAACCGCTACTAACTGAATTATCAGGATTGTCATGATCAGCATGGTATCAGTGATTCCCAGTTCTGCCTTACCAAAAAGAGATGCAACAATAATTATGGTTTGTACTCCCATGCTGAAAAAGAAAAAGGACAAAAGAAACCGGGACATGGTTTTATGTTTTTTAATAAAACCAAAAACATTAAAAACCTCATGAAATCCTTTGGTGAAAATGGTTACATTCCAACTAACTTCTTTACGCTCTTCGCGCAAATAGTAAAAAGCAATCTGCGAAACAGCCAGCCACCATATTCCAACCTCAATAAACGAAAACCGTATGGCTTCCAGGCTGTCAGAAAACCCGAACACAGGAAAATATTGCAACGAAAAAATATTGAATATCAGCAATAACATACTTCCGGCATATCCGAACGAAAAACCTTTGGCGCTGATCCGGTCGTGCCTGTCGGGGGTAGCAATGATTGGTAAAAATGAATTGTAATATACCAATGAACCGGCAAAGCCTATCACAGCTAACATAGGAAGCAAGAGCCCCAGAGTGATGTTTTCGCCTGTAAAAAAAAACAATCCCATGCATGCAAAAGAACCTAAAACGGTAAAGAACTGCATAAACCGTTTCCGATATCCGCCCAGGTCGGCAATTCCCGATAACGATAAAGTAAGAAGTATAACTAAAAAATAACCAAGCGCAATGGCGTATTCGTACAAAACGGTATTCTTTATATTCATACCCATGAAAGTTACCATCTCCGAACCAAACGCTTTATGGGTAACCTGCTGATAGAATATCGGGTATAAAACGGTATTAACGCTTAACATATAAGCTGAATTGGCGATATCGTAGGTACACCAGGCATTAATAACCTTCGGTGAATTTACAGGCAAAACTGGTCGATGCATTTGATTTTGATTATTTTCGGATAAAACTACTATTTTTATTTGAATCTGATTCAAACTCAACGACTGATAATCCTGACATGTGAATATTTATAATCAGCCTGAAATAGTCATAATTAAACCGGATTCAGTAATTTTGACAAATAAAGTGTGAGTTTAAATGAAAAATACAGACACATTCGTAATCATTTTATCAAAAATTCTAGCTTTTAAAATCAGGCTTCTGCTTCGCATCCGTTACAGGATTTCGATTAAAGGTTCTGAAATTATACATAATAATTCGCCTGTACTTTTTTTACCGAATCACCAGGCATTGATTGATCCGATAATTCTGCTTAGTCAAATCTACCGGTTCTCAACGGCAACTCCCGTTATATCAGAAAAGTACTTCGATTTACCTTTAGCAAAATGGTATTTCAGACGACTCGGTGCGGTCCGTGTAAGTGATCTTGAAACGGGCAACCGCGATACCCATGTTTTAAAATCAATTACCCGCTCAGTTTTTAAAGGGTTCAGACGGAATAAAAATATTGTGATTTACCCCAGCGGGCAAATTGCCGGGCAAGGCTATGAGAAAATTTTTAATAAAAAGGCGGCATACCATATTGTAGGTACAATCCCTGAAAATGTTCAGATTGTTGGTGTACGAATAACAGGTTTATGGGGAAGTATGTGGTCGAAAGCCCAAACAGGAAAATCCCCGGATTTTTTTATCCAGCTATTGAAAGGGATTTTTTATACCCTCGCCAACCTTTTGTTTTTTGTCCCAAAACGCAGAGTCAGCATTGAATTTGAAGATATTACCGCAATTGCAAAAGAAAAAGCAATTCCAGGACAAAAACCATTCAATTTGTACCTTGAAGAGTTTTACAATCTTCATGGCGAGGAACCGGTACTTTTCCTGAAGCACATTTTCTATTTACCATCGTCGAAAGCAAAAACGTCGGTAGCTGAAACCCAAAAGGCTGATGATTCAAATTTCAGCAAGGAAAATGATGAATTATAATGAAACTTTCAATATTCAAAATCATTGATGTCTGGTTAAAATAATATATCGTCCCTACGGGACTTTTGGGACGTCGTAATTTACTTTCTACCAACTGTATTTGCTCGCGCAAATAATCTACGGGACAGCCCCGTTAGGGGCGAAATATTGGTAGAATATAAAACACCCCCAGTGCAGTAAAGTCCCTTAGGGACGATATATATCAAGCATTGCAGCATTTTCTGTTTGATTTTACCGGACAACATTGATTCAAAAAAAATCTCCTTCTTCCAATTCTTAGTTTAATGAAAACATAATCCATTTGGGAGGAATTGATAGCTTTACTGAAGTCCTTATCTCTCTATTTTGAGATTGATAATATTATTTCTATAGGAAATGGAATCCTACCGTATCAACGTCACCGTCCCCCATTTCGGTTCCGATAAACCTTCGCGTTC
>CAZOXJ010000248.1:0-5359 GCA_964583325.1 uncultured Lentimicrobiaceae bacterium | reverse complement strand
CGGTCGGGCAGCGCATCCGCGAAACATCCGAAAATGTCCTTTCCCGGCATGGTGTATTGCATGCCCGGATAGTTGTTGATATCGTCGCCCAGCAACAAATCGCTATGCTTTTTCAGCCAATCGCTGCTGTACTGAAAGCCATAGGATTCGGAGCCACGAATGCTTTCGAAACTCAGTTCCCCGATTAACTCTGCCTGTTTTAACCAGTCGAAATCCGCATACACCCACAGTTTTATCATATGCTATTCCTTTTTAGCCGCCCGTTTCCTTGTTTTCAATCCCATATCCTGCAAGGCTTTGCCCATGGCATCATCCTTTGCCAGGAACAGGATATCATCCTCCAGCTGCAAGGCATACAGCACACGCAGGTAGATGCCGATGGAAACGGTTGGAATGCCTTTTTCCACCCGCGAAACGGTTATTTCCGAAGCCATGGCACGTTCGGCAATCTGTGCCATACTCAGGTTACGTCTCAGGCGGGCCAGCTTAATCTGCTCACCCACCAGTTGCATTTTTTGTTCCAGTTTTCGGGGCAGACTGGTACCCATTGTGTTTTTTGCCATACAATTAACCTATCATATAATTTGCAAATATAGCTACTATTCTATATTTAATGATAGGTTGAGTAATTTAATTTAAAAAGAACTTAACTGTAACAAATCACTCCCACTTCCTGATAAAAATTCATACATTTGATTATGTAAAGAAACCGAAACCGGTTTCTGGATCGTATTCTAATCCTTAAAAATACAGGCTATGAAAAACAGTTCGTCATTATTCCTGATCACTTTTTTATGCGGAATTATCGTTTTAAACGGCTGCAAAAACAAACCCGGCAATACTAACATCACTTCAGGTGAGATAAGTGCTACTGAAAAACTCTTCGATTTATCGCTTACTTCTTCGGAGCGCGATTCGATGATCACCATGCTCGAAACCCAACTGAGCGATTATACACTCATACATAGTCAACAGATCGACAACTCAGTACCACCGGCTTTATGGTTTAATCCGGTTCCGGCAAATGTGGTTTACAACGACATTCAAAAGCCAATAGACTGGAAACTTCCGGCAAACGTAAACCTACCGGCGGATATCAAAGACATTTCGTTTTATTCGGTGGCTGATATTTCGGTGTTGGTGCGAACCCGAAAAATAAGTTCGGTCGAACTTACCCGGCACTTCCTTGATAGACTTAAAAAATATGGCGATACGCTTCATTGTGTGGTTACTTTAACTGAAGAACGTGCCATAAAAATGGCTCAAAAAGCGGACGATGAACTTGCCCGCGGAATCTATCGGGGACCTTTGCATGGTATTCCTTATGGAATCAAAGATCTGTTTGCTGTTGATGGTTACAAAACAACATGGGGAGCTGCTCCTTATAAAGACCAGTTTATAAATGCCGATGCCACAGTTGTTAAAAAACTTGATGAAGCCGGAGCTGTGTTGGTTGCTAAATTCTCGCTAGGCTCGCTGGCCATGGACGATGTATGGTTTGGCGGAATGACCCGCAATCCGTGGGACTTAAACCAGGGATCAAGTGGTTCTTCGGCAGGATCAGCAGCAGCAACGGCCGCAGGATTGGTTCCTTTTTCAATCGGTACCGAAACATGGGGTTCAATTGTTTCACCTTGTAACCGATGTGGTGTAACCGGGTTACGTCCAACCTACGGTCGCGTTAGCCGTACCGGAGGCATGGCTCTAAGCTGGAGTATGGACAAAGCAGGCCCGATTTGCCGCAGTGCCTTTGACTGTGCGCTGGTATTTGATGCAATAAGAGGATCAGATGGTGTTGACAAATCGGTGACCGATTATCCGTTCAACTATAATGCATCAATTGATATAAAAAAATTACGCGTTGGTTATCTCAAATCTCTTTTCGAAAATAATAACGAAAACCATACAAACGACAGTATTGCGCTTAACGAAATCCGAAATATGGGTATCACTCTCATCCCCCTGGCTTTGCCTGATTCAGCTACTATTCCTGTTAAATCGCTGGCTTTAATCCTTGTAGCCGAATCGGCAGCAGCGTTCGACGACCTTACCCGATCCAATAAAGACGATGAACTTAACCTCCAGGACAAAAATGCATGGCCGAATATATTTCGCGCGGCACAGTTTATTCCTGCTGTACAGTATATTCAGGCCAACAGGCTTCGTTATAAGCTTATCCAGGAAATGTATGCCGCAATTAAAGATTTTGATGTAATTATTACACCAAGTTTTGGAGGAAATCAGATGTTACTGACTAATCTTACCGGAAATCCATGTGTTGTTGTCCCCAATGGCTTTGATAAAAAAGGACATCCTACCAGTATATGTTTTATTGGAAATCTGTATGATGAGGCCACCCTGCTGTTGTTTGCAAAAATGTACCAGGATATTACAAAACATGACAACCAGGCACCTCCGCTTTTTAATTAGTTCTTTTAGAGCTTTAGTACGTTAACAACCCAAAATTGACTTATTATCAACAACAAATAAAATCAGATCTTTGCGTCCTACTATGTTGATAATATGCAACCTATTACTTTGCGTCTTTGCGGTAAATTAAAAACTATCGGAGTATTGGTATCGAAAGAAAGCATAAAATGTAAAAGCCCTGCATAGCAAGGCTTTTTGGGGTCAGAATTTCGTACGATACGTTATAAACTACGATTTCACAGGGAGGTATCTTTAACTTTTTTTGCAGCAGCAAACAACCACAACCCACTGGTTACCAATATGTAAACAGTACATGAAATCAAAGTTGGTACTGAGTTTAACCCAGGCTTACCCTATATTCGGGGCGACCGGTTTCCTGCTGTTCCATTTTCTCAAAGTATTCAGCTAATGTATTCAGAAGCTGTTCTTTACGAATTGGTTTTGCAAGATAGCCCGAGCAACCAGCTGCATAACATTTCTTCATATCCTCAGGAAGGACAAAAGCTGTTTGAGCTATTACTGGCAATGCGGGTCTCAGCTTTGTAATAATTTCAGTTGCATCATAGCCATTCATTATTGGCATATGCATATCCATAAGGATGAGGTCAATGTCCTGATTAGTTTTTACATGCTCAATGGCTTCTTTACCATTCTGAGCCCATAGGATTTTCACACCAGTACGACGGAGTACTGCTTCGATGTAGAGGAAGCTGAAATCAATGTCTTCAGCGATCAGAATTGTGTGCTCTCTGAAATCGTAAGGATAAGAGCTGTTGTTGAATTGAGTTGTTTCCATGGTATTGTTTACAATGTTAGTTTTGATAGTAAATACGAAAAGTGATCCTTGTTCAGGAAGTGATTCTACCCAAATATGGCCTCCCAGGAGTTCGACCAATGCTTTTGAAATTGCAAGTCCCAGTCCGAAGCCTATTACTGGCGCAGCTCCTGCTGATTCAACCTGGCGAAATCTTTCGAAAACGAGATTCTGGTTTTCAACAGGGATACCTATTCCGGTATCTTTTACCCAGAACATCATTTCGTCGCCCGAAAAATCAGCTCCGATCTCGATCCGGCCTTTTGCAGTAAACTTTATTGCATTGGTTATCAGATTTATAAGTATCTGCCGCAACCTGTTAGGATCGGAATTAATTTCCTGCTCCTGAAATACTTTTGTGCTGCTGAAAACTACATTTACCCCTTGTGCATTCCGGTGAGATGCACCTTCAAATTGATATTTAAGCTCTTCTATGAGCCTGGCGGGGACAAAACTGCGGTTGGCAATAACCAGTTTACCCGATTCGAGTTTCGAAATATCAATCAGATCGCTAAGCAGCGAAATCAAAGCATTTCCATTATTCTGTATGATATGCAGATATCGTTCACGCTCAGCATCAGTGAGGTTTTTATCTGCCAAAAGCTCAGAAAATCCAATTATTCCGTTAAGCGGCGAACGGATTTCGTGCGACATATTTGCAAGAAAAGCCGTTTTATTCAAATTAGCCCTTTCAGCTATCATTGTTGCTGTTTCAGCATTCTTTAATGAGCGAATTTCTTCGGTAATGTCATATGCTATTGCATGATGCCGCCTGGGATAAGTCTCATTTTCGTACTGTGCCGAAATACTTACCTTAAAATATTTTTCTTCACCATTATTAAGTACACAGCAGATATCTTCATTAAATTTCCCGTTACGAAAATATTCCTGTAATGAAATACGAATTTTATCGCGATCCTGCTTTCTCACTGCCTTCATCAATAATCCGGGCCTGGCTATTATTTTGCCTAAAGGGAAAGGAAGGATATTGCGGCAACTGTTATTCATATAAATAACGCCTTTGCTATCCCATATCCAATGCAGGGTTTCAACATTTTCAATCGAATCAAAAAACATCGATGACAAGGACTTTTCGGTGGAAGTTGTATTAACATCCATTTTCAGATGAAAAATATTAACGCCATCCGGATTATATACCTGTTCGTTACTAACTGCCAGGCAGGCAACTATCTTTTTATTGTTTGGTGTAATCAGACGTATTCCCTGCGAATGGCTGATTTCATCGGTTGACATGCGGCTAAGCATGGTAAAATTGATAAGCGCTTCGGGACTGACAAGCGAGGCAAAATCTTTTCCGAAAACTTCAAGTGGCTGATATCCTGTTAATTTGAAAAACGCTTTATTGGCAAACATGATATTTCCTGATGAAATCATGACGATACCTTGTTCAGTATTAGAAGTCTTTTTGGAGGGAGAGTCACCTGACGAAACTGTTTTCAATACATTTTTCCGTGAACCCAAAGCCTGACCGGCCAGGTAAAGTATTCCTGTGCCGCCAACAGGTTGCAGGAAGTTAAAACCAGGAAAGGCAGCTGATAGTTTTCCTGAATAACTGATCCGGATAATACTGGCAATAAAAAGAAATAATCCAAAACCCAATATTGTCTGAACAACCATAGGCATACCCGAACCTATTAATAGTCCGTAATATACAAATCGCGCCAGGGGAAGAAGTAAAATACCGGAAAATCCATCCGTTATCTGAATGATAACAATAGCCAAAATAATGAGGAATGTTCCGTAGCTCAGATATTTACTTTTTGTTTTCAAAGTAGTACGAGTTATAATAGTTAGAGAGTCAGGCGAGTTAGTAAGTCAAACAGGTAAAAGGAGCACGAGAGTAATCTGATGTATTTAGTAGTTTATTACCCTATGTAGAAAAAGTAATAAAGAAAATCAGGAAATTTCAAGAAAATATAATTAAGTTGTTAGTTTTAAACACTATGCTATTATTTGATAACAGAGCTGAAAGAGGTAAAGTTTTTGATTTTAGACAATAGCTGACAGGCATCGGTCAGATAAGAAATGTTTTTATATCTTTGCACCCGCTAACCGGCCTCGTAGCTCAGTGGATAGAGCAGCAGCCTTCTAAGC
>CAZOXJ010000247.1:0-5370 GCA_964583325.1 uncultured Lentimicrobiaceae bacterium | reverse complement strand
TCATAATATCCTGATAATCTGCATTATATTTCTTTGCTCCCTTGCGGTAAAAGAAAAACTACCAGAGTATTGTATTTAAAAGAACCGGAATATTTTATCCGCAATAAACAATTATTTATGAATTCCGTTTAATCTCTCGTTTTTCAAATTAATATAACAATAACTGAATATGAAAAAGAACTTTCCTTATGCTTTTCTGCTTGCCATGCTTGGCTTATTTTTCACCATTTCATCATGCGAACTTGCTGAACAGCTCGACCCTGAATCGGATTCAGAAAAGAATGTCAGGATTTTTACCAAAGGAGTTTGGAATGTTGACACACTGAATACAAAAACTGATCTTTACAATGCAGGTATCAGCTCTATTACCAGCGACACTACGTATCTCAATTACGGGACTATCGAATTTCAGGATCCTGAAGCTGCAAAGAATCCCGGTTATGGCGCGGGTTATATGATACACAGGTTTGTTAAAGGTGGTGAAAACTATATTGATACCCTGGCCTGGGTGCCGTATAATTTCAGTTCGGTAGGGCAGGAAGGAGTAATTACAATTTTTATTTCAGAGCCCGGAAAGGACAAAGTTGTGGGAGCATCTGATATGTATCTCGACTTAAATATCAGGGAAGATAAAAAAGTCAAATTCTCAGGCTGGCGCCGTGTAACAATTTATGGAGGATCGGGCGGAAGTTATGGCTGGTACAGGAGTTATTCACTCTCAAGATAGAAAAAACCGGAATTTCAGTCACTGAGTAATGCGATGAGAAATTGTGTGAGATTTATTCCGAATCAACTTTTGCCAGTTTCATGATGTTTTCAGGGCAAACAGGTTCTCCTGCAAAGAAATCTTTGCTTTTCCCCTGGGTTATGGCCCAACGGTCGAGCCACGAAATGCCTCCTTTTTTAAAATATTGGTCTTCGGTTTTGTACAATTCGTCCTGCAAGGCAGTTTCGAGGTCAACAAAAATGTACCCGTTTTTTACTAACATGCTGAGAAGTTCGCCCATGAAATCACTGTTTAGTGAATTGGCATGTATAAGTAATATCTGGCGGATATTCCTCCCGAATAGCTTTTCTGATTGTCCTTCATAATACCTGAGCTTCAGTTCCATATAACTGATATACTCTGAGCCGATACTTTTTCTGAGATTATCATCATTTGTTTTCAGGACGCTGTCGTAAGCAGCGGCAAAAATCCATTCGGCGTTATCGATAGTTACGGGAGCTTCAATATAGTTGTGCTCAGCCAGGTAGTTTGCCAGCGAATCGGCTTTGGCTTTGCTGTTTCCCCGGTGGAGGTAAGGATGCCTGAAGTAAACCATTGATTTATTGAATTCCTTCATCATCTCATTCAACAAAGGCTCATTTTGCTCTATATCTCTAACAAATTCGGAGTACGATACATGATTGTAATCGGGATGCGAAAAGGTGTGATTTCCAAGGTCGAATCCTTTTGTCAGCCAGATTTTGAGCAAATAATACGGGATCGAATCCAGTTTATCCTCGGTATAAACCTGTTTCATGTTAACAAATCCGGTTGCCGGAGCTTTGTATTTTATCATGGCATTAAGCAGGTTTAGGGTTCGCACTCCCAACAGGCCGCTATTCATTGATCCCATCCGGACAAAGGGCAAATCATCGATAGTAATTGCAACCATTTTCTGCTGAGCGGAAAGGCTTATGGTTAAGCAGAAAAAGATAAGCGTCAGGCGGTATTTCATGGTATAAATTATTACGGTTCAGTCAAAATGACTTTACTTACAATTCAAAATTTCACTTTTTAAACCTGATTTCGTTAAAAGAGATGTTTTTCATTTTGAGTTTTCGCATCCTCATTTGATAATTTGTGCAAGTACTTTTTCCAATCTTCCTGTAAGGTAAAAGGGAATATTTATTAACGTATATGCTTTGCCGGCCAAAGTGTTAACCGTCTCCACAATTAATTTCCCCGAATAAACTCTTACAGCCCAAGTATGAGGTGCCTCGTCCATAAACCTGTGCAATGACCTTAGTTTACCGCTTGCACCTGATTTTACTTCAATTGGAACCAAAAGTCCGTTAAAGGAAATTACAAAATCTACCTCAGCCTGGGCATTTTTAGTATCTCTTGACCAATAATTCAGTCGTGCCAAAACCGAATTCTCAGAGGAAAGTAATTCCTGACCTGTTACATGTTCTGCTATCTTTCCACGATATGCATCTTCAATATTGGTTGATCCCAGCAATTCGCCCTGAATTCCGGCTTTGTAATTTACCAGCCCGGTATCGAGCATTTGCAGTTTCGGGGATCTGTTTTTTATGTTTAAGGGTAAGCCGGTATTTACTACAGGGTAAACCATTTGCAAAAGCATCGTTTTTTCGAGAAGTCTGAATGCTTCACCCATTTCGCGTGATCGGAAATTCGAATTGGCAAAACCTTCAAATGTTATTCTTTCGCCAGCTAACGAAAAAGCGTTTTCAATAATAAATCTCACAACATGGATCATACTGGAGTTTCGTGCGTATTTCTCAACATCATCCAGGTACGAAACAATCAAGCCATCATACAGCGTCTTAAGTTTTGTAAGATCTCTGTTTTCAGCATAGTTATTTACAATTTCGGGCATGCCTCCAATAATTGCATATTGCCTGAAAAGACTAGTAATTTTATCATGCGCATATTCCGGAACCAGATTCTGATTCAAAATTTCTATTGACTGGTGTTCGCCTGTTGCAGTTAAATATTCTTCGAATGAACACGGATGCACAGCCATGTATTCAACTCTCCCAACCGGGAAACTGATCTGGTTGTCGATAAGTGTTTCGAGTAATGAGCCGGCAGCAACGACAAAAAGTTCAGGGGTGTCTTCATAAAAATAGCGGAGCAGACTAACAGCTCTGGCCGAATTCTGAATTTCATCTATAAATAGCAATATCTTCCCTGCTTTTTTTTCTACATTTTTTACAAAAAAAATTGAATCAACCACATCCTGAAATGGGGAGTCCTGACGGAACAAGGCTAAATCTTCTGGTCTATCAAGATTTAAATAGATGTAGTTATCAAATTTTTGAGCAAATAAATTTATAGCCGAAGTCTTGCCAACCTGACGTGCGCCTCTTAAAATCAATGGTTTACGGTTTTTCTTGGTAGCCCATGTGTCAAGTTTTGCTATAATATTCCTGTTAAACATACAGCTCGATGTTGTAAATGAAGGGATAAAATTAATTAATTTTGTAATAAAACCAAAGATGATTTGATCATTTTATGTAATAAAACCAAACATGATTTTGATATTCATGTAATAAAACCAAAGATGATTTGAGCAATTCATGTAATAAATCCAAAGATGATTGTACAAAAGCTATAATTAGGTTCCGGGATTTATTGAATATTTGAAGCGTTATGGAATTCTCCTGATTCACTCAATGCAAGGTGTCGGGCAAAAACAGTATAGTCCCCACATCTGCCGGCTGCCCATCGTACAACTCGATAATTGATACACCGGCCCGCTCAGTAAATGATTCAATACGTGCTTGTTCCTTAAAATATTTCATACTTCCGCAAACAAACAGATTTTGCTCCGGCAATCCGCAAACTCCACCAAAAAATCCATGCTCAAATCCATCGAGTTGCACACACGAAGGATTCACAAAAAGCACTTCAATGTTATTTTGTTGTAACGATTTCTCAATTCCCCGGTCGGAAGTTATAAACGAATCATTTGGTAAAGCAAGCAGGTTGCACTGCACATAACCCTGTTTTACAGGAATAATTTTATGACCGGGATTCAATTCTGCAATAACCGGATCAGCGATTTCAGGGTTTTGAATAATATATTTTTTGGTAACCAGGGTATTGTACCTGGCAGATTCAGGATATGTTTTACCAACAGGCAGCTTTCCTTTTGAATATTGTATGGAGTTTTGATCCAGAATAGTAAAATACGTTTCCGGAAGATTAGGCGCAACAACCAGTCCGCCGGGAGTTTTGCAGAAAAAAATATCCGGATGCCCCGAAATAGCTGCATACGTAATTCCTTCGGTAGCAAACTCAACCACCTCGCCATACGAAGCCAGTGAGGTTTTCGCCGCAGCGGGTATTTTGCTGTCACACAGTATCAGCATGGTATTCAAATCCTTTTAATTCAGCACTTTCGTTGAATGCAACTTTGCGGAAGCTTTCCATCAACATGTTTTTATTCAGGGCTTTGTGGCCGATAGCCGCATTTCGCATGCCATTCGCAACAGTGAGTGTCAGCAGGTTACGTTTCCCATTTGGATAAATCATTGTGGTGAAAATTCTTTTCCATATTTCGGAGAAAACCATTTCGCCAAATGCCACTTCGAAAGGACCGGCAACCAGGCTGCTGCGGTCGAGCAAGCCTTCGGACGGATGAAGCCCGATACGAAGAATTTTTACTTCTGCATCAATAAACAAAGGTACCAGATCGGCTACTCTGCTTATAGCTTCGTCAAGCGAAAGCGGTTGGTACTTCCCATCAATATAAAGTTGTTCAAGTTCGGTGTTTTTAATGACCAGCGTTGGGTAAATGCGGGTACAATCGGCTCCCAGCCGTATTATTTCCTGTGCTGTAGAAATTGATTTTTCAGCCGTATCGCCCGGCAAACCGATCATCATCTGCAAGCCGAGCTTAAATCCGTTTTGCTTTATCAATAGCGCTGCTTCCGCTACCTGTGCTGCCGTATGTCCGCGACCCGCAAGTTTCAGTACTTCATCATCGAGCGATTGCGCACCAAGTTCAATTGAAGTAACTTTATACAGTTTGAGAAAATCTAATATTTCCTGGTTTATATAGTCAGGACGGGTCGAAAGCCTTATTCCATGCACTTTGCCCGATTCGATAAATGGTTGGGCGCATTCGAGGTAAGCCTGCTGCTCATTTAGCGGAATACCAGTAAAATTGCCACCAAAAAAACCAATCTCCACTTCGCCACCTGCCGGAATGGTAAGCAGATGTTCATTTACTTTTTGCACCACTTCCTCTACTGATGGCGCACATTCGGCTCCCGCAATACGGTGCTGATTGCAGAAAACGCATTGGTTCGGGCAGGCTTCCTCGGGAATAAAAACAGGGATGGTGTTATGGCGGACTCTCATGGTAGGCAAAGATAAGTGATTCCTTATACAAGATATATTGTTAAGCTAATGCACAAAAAAACCGGGGAGAGATTAGCCCCGGTGCAAGTAGTGTGAAGATTTAACAATATAGGAGAATTATACCTTACCGGCTTTCTTCTCTTTCTTTTCGAGGCGTTTTTCCTTTAACGATTTGGCAGCAGGTTTCTTAACCTCTTTATTTTCTTTATCCTTTGACTTTCCCATAGCACAGAAATTTATTGGTTACATAAGTAACAAATTTATGGCAAAAA
>CAZOXJ010000246.1:1975-5376 GCA_964583325.1 uncultured Lentimicrobiaceae bacterium | reverse complement strand
ATTCTATCCCTGTAGTACAAGCATAATCCAGAATCATCAAATAAAGAAAACCGTCCTGAGCAATATAATCCATTCGGATCCAACCGTAAAGTATATTTCCCCCTACATTTATTTTTACGCCTACACATTTGTCCTTCAGGTTGTTACTCATGCCCCAGAACCCGTGAAAGGTCCTTGAACTGTAATCGTAAGAAAAACTATAAAGATCAATAGCCGATGAATGCCAGTTCAGGTTCTTATCTATCAAACTATTGATCAGGAGTGTGTCCACGCATGTGTTGTCCGATAGGGGAGCTGCTATCTCATTCAAATTCAGTGGCTTTATTTTTTTATATCCATCGCCAAACCCGGGTTGTTCAAACGAATACGTTTTAAGTTCAAAATCATTTACGCCATCACGATTAATATCAATATGTTTGATAACTGAATAGACCAATGGTTCATTAGGCTCAAGGTCGGTATATAGAATTCCGGGACCTGATATCTGTCCGGCCAGGATATTGTCAGGGTATGTTTTTGGCTTCTCCTTTTCACAGGCAAACAAAAGAACAGAAATGACAGCAATCAGCAGATTCTTTTTCATGGGCAGAATATTTTGATAGGTTCCGGCAATTCAGGTTTGAGATCTATATATAAGACACCTGAAAATGATTTTACCCCTACAGACTTTAAAAATAAATATTTGGATTACCTTTATGTGTTTGAAAAACAATGATATGTAAATCAAATGTTTTTAAAGTCGCATCATTATAACCCTGATTGTTTTTATACTTTTACCATTCATAAAGAAGCACAATTATTCATCAAATCAATTCAGGAAAAACCATTCCGTCAATCATCCGTAATTGAAGAATCAACCCAATACCAGAACCTGTCAGATACATCTGTTTGTAATTTTCGTAACGGGCTGTATTATTGCTTTTTATTCGCAAAGTTTAAGCGCGTCCGGTGCTGATTCTGTTGCGTATCCTGAACTCAATAAAACCTACCTGAAATCCTATTACTACGACACGAAAAGTTTTATTGTTTCACCTGCAAAATGGAAAGCCAGGCAGTGGATCGAATTTGGCGCGATAACCGGTGCCGGTATACTCGCATACACCCAGGATGAAAAAATTCAAACGTATTTCGTTGGACATCAGTCAGAAACAGCTGATAACCTTTCAAAATATATTTTTGAGCCAATCGGCAATGGTATCGGAACCTCAGTTATTATCGGAGGTTTTTACCTGGGTGGCAGGCTTGCCAGGGACAAAAGGCTGGCAGGAACTTCACTTACAGCAGCAAAAGCTTTTATAGTATCAACCGTTTGCACCCAGGTAATTAAACAGCTTACACATCGCCACCGGCCCTACCAGGACGAGATACCCGATCATGCACAATGGGAAGGGCCTTTTGCTGACATACATTATACCAGTTTCCCGTCGGGGCATTCAACAGCAGCATTCAGCCTGGCAACGGTTTTTGCACTGGAATACAGTCATACTGTCTGGGTACCGGTCCTTGCTTACACTTTAGCTGCCGGAACCGCCGTTTCGCGCCTGTATGATAACGATCACTGGGCTTCGGATGTGGTAATAGGCTCAGCAATTGGCTTTGTTACTGGCCGGTTTATGTGGAAACAAAGCCGGAAAGGGAATCAAAAAGTGGTAATACTGCCTTCGTTAGGAACGAATACAGCATCGCTTACTTTTATTATCCGACTGGCTGAACCTAAGAGATCGAAAATTTGTTTTTAGAAGTAATACTTGACTTTGACTTAAATTTGGAAAAGCTTCCGGGCTGTTTCCTGAAACTACGATAACTGTTTATGCGCATCTTTTTTATTGTTCTCGGCATTTTGTGTGTGATACTGGCAGCACTCGGAGTTCTTTTACCCGGACTACCGGCCACGCCTTTTTTATTGCTTGCATCGTACTCATTTGCCCGAAGTTCAAAGCGCATGCACGACTGGCTTGTTAACAACCGGATATTCGGGCCTATTTTATCCGATTTTCTCGATCGCAAAGGCATCAGGCTTCATATCAAAATAATTTCAATTTTGATGATGTGGGGAATGATGCTTGTATCTGTGTTTTTCCTGATGGAGAATGATATAGTTAAATACGTAGCGATAGGAGGCGCGCTGATCGGAACTTTTGCCGTAACACGCTATAAGACAATCAGGGACTAAGGCTGGGTTTTGAGATTTACGAAGTACGATTTACGATTTGGGACTTGGTATTTGGATTTTGGTATTTACGAAATACGATTTACGAAGTACGATTTACGACTAGTGGCTTGGAATTTGGGACTTGGAATTTGGGACTTGGAATTTAATTTTCGGATCAGTGCGCATCCAGATTATGCAGCATATAAATGCTATGTCGCAAAGTCGGAATAATCTCAGTTATATATTCTTCCACAGCTTTAACACTGCCGGGCAAGGTATAAACCAGTGAATTCCGCATAACGCCGGCAACAGCCCTTGATAGTAATGCATTGGGTTTCAGGCTGCCGTATTTAAAACGGATCAGTTCCATAATTCCGGGTATTTCCTTGTCAAGAAAAGGTTTTACCACGTCGGGCGTGATATCCCTTGGGCCGATTCCGGTACCGCCGGTAGTGATCACGATATCATATTCTGTTTCGCGGGCATCGTTCAGTATTGAATCCAGTACTTCGCTATCATCAGGGATAAGTTTCCTGTCAATAGCACATTTCCATCCTTCGGTTTCGAAAAAAGTTGATAAAAGTTGCTCGATTTTCGGACCGGAGCGATCGGTATATTCGCCACGGCTGGCACGGTCGCTGAGGGTGATAACCAGAACCTTGTATACGCGCGGTATATATATAACTTCGTCGCCGGCTTTCACAGTGCCGTTTTTCAACACCCTTGCAAAAATACCTTCCTTAGGCATAACGCAATTGCCTACTTCTTTAAAAATTGCACACGAAGTACCGTGGCACTCTTTACCGATCTGGGTAATTTCGAGTTCAACATCACCGATAATTAATCTATCGAGCGGATGGGTATTTACCAGTTCAAGACCTTTGGTTGTGATATTTTCAGCAAACTCGCCATAGTTTACCTTTCGTCCGGCGGCAGTAGTGAAACGATCAAAACTTTCGTCGGCCAGCAAACTAACCTGCCTGTGCCACTTTCCGGAATGCGCATCGCTGGCAACGCCAAATTCATTTAGTTCAATTTCCGGAACCGGGACTTTTACAGTGCCTTTTTTCTCACTTATATTTACAGAAACTACAGTTATGGGGGTTGACATGGTTGCTTTGATGATTTAGTTATTTAGTGATTGGAGGGTGATGTGTGGTCATTCGGTTGTGGAGGAGTGGGAGGGATTTGGTGGAGGGAGAAGGATTAGTGGTCATTCGGTTGTGGATGACGGAGTGGGTTTAGTGAC
>CAZOXJ010000246.1:0-1875 GCA_964583325.1 uncultured Lentimicrobiaceae bacterium | reverse complement strand
GAGTGGGTTTAGTGACGGGGAAGGATGTGTTGTCATTCGTTGTCATTCTTTGGTATTGTTAATTTTAAGTTGATTTTTCAATTTTCGGTTGATCTCGGTTCCCTTCAAACTTCCTTGTTTTTGGGTAATGCTTTATGAATTTGAATTACAAATTGCACTCCTTCAATAATATAGAATACTGATGAAGCCAGTAGTGAAAGTCCCAGGGAGATAAAAAATGTTCCTTTGTAAATTTCAGGAATGATTTTTAAGTGGCTTACCGCAATTCCCAGGCTTATCATCAGTGACATCATAATGTATCCGCGCAGGTCGAAAAATGCAAACAGGCATGGTCGCCGGTTTGGCATATTAATGATTCTTGTTACATACCGCAAACTTACTTTTCTGAATATCAGCAGGAAAAAAGGAATAAATCCGGCAATGCCGATCAGGTAATTGATAAAATGATTAATCGCATGCCCCTCAATGTAAAAGAAACCCGTTTTCAGAATACGGAAAGCTGCAAAACCCCATATGGACGCTCCTATGGCGATAAGCACCGTTTTAGGCACACCTGGTTTAAGTTTCTGTATGAGTGCTTTCGACATAGCTGAGGTTATATCTCCCGTTCCTGTTGTTCGTTCTGATTCTGCTGCCTGTTACTAAAGTCAATATTGATCGGATTGAAAGCAGATTCTTTATTCAACTCTTTCATCTTTTGCAATCCATGCCGGTACATGAAAATCAGGAATGGAATAAAGGCTATCAGCAATACCGGATGCCCCGACATAAGCAGGAAATCATATACTCCATGCAATAGCCAGGGAATTGTAAATGCCCTGATCAGCCATTTTCTCCGGTTCGTGATGGAGAAACGTGCCAACCCAAGGTAAAATCCCATCACGATTCCAAATATGGTATGGCCGGGAACTGCAGTGAAAGCTCTTAAAAGTCCGACCTGCATGGAGTTGCTGTTTGAGAAAACATAAAACAGGTTTTCGATTGCCGCAAAACCTAACGAGACCGAAACGGCATATACAATTCCATCAAATTTCTCATTGAAATTACGGTTACGCCACACCAGGATAAATACAGCCAGGTATTTGAACGCTTCTTCCGTTGCTCCGGCAACAATAAATCCATCCCATGCTGCTTTCGCAATTTTGCCTAAATCCTTTCCAAATATGATAATATAGTTTTCGACAACTCCTACAGGAAAAATAATGACTGCCCCGAGCAGGATACCTTTCAGAATCAGTTTGACAGGTTCTTTTTCATATTTATCCCGGAAATACACATACATCATGAGTATTATTGCCGGGGCTAAAGCAAGAAGCAGAAGGTACATGCGTAATGAATTTGTAGATTTTAAAAACTGTTTTAAACTCCCTGAATATCTGTTTTAGTCTTGCTGATCAGTTTTATGTTGCTTATCTCCATGCTTTTATCAACGGCTTTGCACATATCGTAAACCGTAAGCAGCGAAGCTGAAACTGCGGTGAGTGCTTCCATTTCAACACCAGTCTGCCCGATGCAGTGCACTTCACTTATTGCTGTAACGCCCAGAGTTTCAATACTAAGTTTTACATCAACTTTTGTGATCATAAGGGTATGGCAAAGCGGAATAATCGAAGAAGTTAATTTAGCCGCCTGTATACCGGCAAGTTGGGCAACTGTGAGCACATCACCTTTCTTCATGTTATTTTCGCGCACAAGTTGCACGGTTTCGGGCTGCAAACTGATAAAACCCTGGGCTTTCGCGATACGCAACTGGTTTTTTTTATGCCCGACATCTACCATATTGGCTTTGCCTGCATCATCGGTATGGCTGAGTTTATTCATGGATTTGAAGGGGTTAGGTTTTGGGTTTTAGGGTTTGAAGGGTTTGAAGAGTTT
>CAZOXJ010000245.1:0-5377 GCA_964583325.1 uncultured Lentimicrobiaceae bacterium | reverse complement strand
CCCTAACGGGGCTGTCCCGTTAGGGACAAGATATTGGTAGAAAGCAAATTGAGAAGTCCAAAAAGTCCCGTAGGGACGATATGTTATTTAAACCGGACATCAATGATATTTTATGTAAATTCTCATATCCTTTGGTGCAGGATTAAGACCAGTAGTGTCATTTTTACTTTTATATACAGAACCAAAAATTGGAGTATTCAGAGTAAATGTGGAATTTATAGTTGTTGAATCATAAATTAATATTTCATCATTAAGAGAAATTTTAAAATATACTCCGTCATGCCAAATACGCCCTTTGTTTATGATTCCCTTTGAAGTTTGACTAGAAAAACAACCACTCATTTGCCACCGATAAAAACATCTGGTCAGCACAAAAAAAGATATGCTATCACCATCACTTTCCCATAATAATAAGGCAGATTTTTTGATGCTATCATTGGATGTGAAACCGAGAAGAATATTTAATTGCCTGTCATAGGGAAACTCTTGCCAGTCTATTGGATCATAAATACATCCATCACCAAATGCAAAACTAAAATTAAGATCGAGCGGAGTATTCTGCTTTTCATAATTTTGGGAAATATGATTGCCTTTCAGAATGGTATACTCGGTAAACTCTTCATATTTGGGATTTTCTTTTTCTGAAGTACTTTTTTCGCAAGCTGCAAAGTTGATCAGAATTAACACACTTATAAATTGAATTAATATGAGTTTGATTTTCATAATATATTTATTGATGTCCTTCTTAAATTGGCAAGCATTATACCAATCTTAAAAAACACGGTATTGTTGAATGAAAAACCGGAATTGAAAGTTAAATTATTCAAGCTTTCTGACAATTAACTATACAAAAACCTCTTTATACTCCGCTTAGGAGTTTTTTCGAATTCACTCGAAACCACCTGGAATCGTGCTACCTGCATGTAGCTTGGGATTTCCTTATTCAGGTGTTTGCGATATACTTCCATAAGTGCTTCCAGCGAATGTTCCTTCATTTTCTTGGCATCCACCATTTCCATGTCGGGATAAATTAGCGCCACAAGGCCTTCCTTGCGATCCACAACAATTGATTCCTGCACCAGCGGAAAAGCGTTGATACGGGCTTCAATTTCTTCGGGATAAATATTTTGCCCCGATGGACCCAAAATCATACTCTTACTGCGGCCTTTGATATACAGAAATCCGTCGCTGTCCATTGTACCCAGGTCGCCGGTATGCAGCCATCCGTTGCGGTCGAGGATTTCGTGGGTAGCTTTCTCATTTTTATAGTAGCCTTTCATCACATTTTCGCCGCGTACAAGTATTTCGCCGACTACATTTTCGGGGTCGGGCGAATCGATGCGCATTTCGAGCTGATCAACGCAACGTCCGGCTGAATTAAAGCGGGCATCGCGCCATCCGGCATAACTGATAAGTGGTCCGCATTCGGTCATGCCATAACCGATCGTAAAAGCAAAACCTGCTTTCCGGAGCACTTCCTGTACTTCTTCGTTAAGAGCAGCACCGCCGATCACGATTTCATGAAAGTTACCGCCAAAACTCTCAGTAAGTTTTGTCTTTATCTTCCCAAGGATGATGCTATCCATGAAAGGGATTTTCATCAGGAACTTCACCTTAGTCTCTTCAAGCACAGGTTTTATTTGTTTCTTGAAAATCTTTTCGATGATCAGCGGAACCGAAAGGATAAGGCGCGGACGTATTTCGGCAAACGCTTTCAGCAGAAGCTGAGGCGTCGGCATTTTCCCAAGGAAAGTGATGTGACACCCGCAGGTAAACGGGTAAAGGAATTCAATAGCGCAACCGTAAGCGTGAGCAAGTGGTAAAAAGCTGAGGATATGATCGCCCGAAACCAATGGCATATTGGTGCGGGAATACACCATGTTGCCGGTAATATTATTGTGCGTAAGCATAACGCCTTTCGAAAAACCGGTAGTTCCCGAAGTGTAAATAATAGCAAAAAGTTCGCTGTTCGGGATTATCTGTTTCGGGAGTTTCTCCTTTGCGAATTCCTTGGTAAGCAAGCTTTTAAATGTATTGATATGATCAGCAGAATGCTTGCTGCGGGTAAAAAGCGGCGAAAAATCATCGAGAGAGATTACTGATTTAAGCTTAGTTAAATGATCCCGGTCAAGAACATCCCAGTTTGCCTTGTTGGCGAAAAGCATAATACTTTCCGAATGGTTAATGATATGCTGAACATCGTTAGGTGTAAAATTCGGTAAAATCGGAACAATTACTGCTCCATAGGTAACAATTGACTGATAAGCAATGGCCCATTCAGCGCAGTTTTTACCAATCAGGGCTACTTTATCGCCTTTTTTCAAACCGCATTTCGCAAAAAGCTTATGCAGGTAATAGATGCTCCTCCCAACTTCGCCATAGGTATAACTTCCTGATTCGTAATTGGTAAAAGCTGTACGGTCCCAGTTTTCGAGAATGCTGTTCCATACAAACTGCGTGTAGTTTTCTTTTAACATGATGCCGGGTTCTAAAAACATTCGAATTTATATATAAATCGGCCAAATTGTTCCGTGAGGAGATAAAATAATTCAACTGCGTGAGGACAGATCACTGAAATGATTCCAGATTTCACTAACATCTATTGATGCTGATGAAGTGAAAATGAGTCGAATAGCTATTAAATTTAGGGGCTAAAGCATCAGAGAATTAGTTAACTTGCGGAAATGAAAAACATGCCCCGCAACAACATTTTGTATAAGTTCGTGTTCTTAGTATCTGATTTTAATGAACGATACAATGCAATTATACCCTATTCATACCGGTAATTTCAAACTCGATGGCGGCGCCATGTTCGGCGTAGTGCCAAAATCATTGTGGAACAAAGCATACCCTGCCGACGAAAACAACCTGATAAACCTTGCCATGCGTTGCCTGCTGGTGGTTGAAGGCGATCGCAGGATATTGATCGACAACGGAATAGGCGATAAGCAGGACGATAAATTCTTCGGGCATTATCATTTGAATGGCAATCATAGTTTGATCGGATCGCTGAAAGAAGCAGGTTTTGATCCGGAGGACATAACCGATGTTTTTCTTACTCACCTGCATTTCGATCATTGCGGAGGTACCGTGAAATACAACAGCGATCGTTCCGGTTTTGAACTTACGTTTGCAAATGCAACGCATTGGCTGAGCAAACCACAGTGGGATTGGGCAACCAGACCCAACCGCCGCGAGAAAGCCTCTTTTTTACACGAAAATATGATGCCCGTACACGATAGTGGGAAACTGAAATTATTCGACGGGCCTTTTGAACTGATTCCAGGTTTCGAAGTACGCATTTACAACGGGCATACCGTCGGGCAAGCCATCCCAATTATTAAAACCGGTAACCGCACGGTTGTTTTTATGGCAGACACAACACCTACTTCCTCGCATGTGCCATTGCCTTATATTATGAGTTACGATACCCAGCCGCTTATTTCGCTCACCGAGAAAGAATCGTTTATGAACGAGGCTGCTGCAAACAATTATATTTTATTTTTCGAACACGACGCTTATCACGAATGCTGTACACTCGAAATGACTGAGAAAGGCATAAAAGTGAAGGAAACAATGAAGTTGGCGGATGCTTTAACCGGTGGGTGAAGTCATCATATTCATTAAAGTGAATAAATAAACCAACATTTCGCTCCCATTCAGATTTATTTGTAATTTAGGTTTTCTTATCCGGCACATTTTTTTTGTGCCGGGATCATGAATGCATTTTGTAATCCGTTCATTTAAACCTTATTGTCTTGTACAGGATTGAATCAAAAATCAACATCCACTCGCCCGAATACCTTGCGAACCTCGATGCATACGGGCTAATCATGCAACAATACCGCAATACACTGCATGGAGTGGTCAACGGATCGCCTCCGTCGATAGTAAGCAGGCATAAAGAAAGAGGTAAACTCCTGGCGCGCGAACGCATCGATCAGCTTATTGATCCGGGCACACCATTTCTCGAGCTTTCGACCATGGCAGCTTTTGGGATGTACGATAATGGATTTCCTTCGGCAGGAATCATCACCGGCATTGGTGTGATACATGGCCGCGAAACCATGATTGTTGCCAACGATGCTACTGTAAAAGGTGGCACATATGTTGCCGAAACCATTAAAAAGCATGTCAGGGCACAAGAAATAGCCATGGAAAATCACCTTCCATGTGTTTACCTCGTCGATTCGGGAGGCGTTTTCCTGCCAGAGCAGGCCAATGTTTTTCCGGATAAATACGATTTCGGACGTTTCTTTTTCAACCAGGCGCGTATGTCGGCCGAAGGAATTCCGCAGATTTCGGTAGTAATGGGTTCATGCACAGCCGGCGGGGCTTATGTTCCTGCTATGAGCGACGAGGTAATTATTGTCCGCAACCAGGGAACTATTTTTATTGGCGGACCACCGCTGGTGAAAGCCGCTACAGGTGAAGAGGTTACAGCTGAAGAACTTGGCGGGGCCGAAGTTCATACTTCCATTTCAGGCGTTGCCGACCATATTGCTGAAAACGACAGCCATGCGCTGCAGATTTGCCGGAATATATTTTCAACACTCAAAAAACCACAGAAACAATTTCTTGAGCTGGCACCTATTGAAGAACCGTATTACAATCCGGCTGAGCTTTACGGCATTGCGCCTATTGATTTGCGCAAACCGGTTGATGCACACGAAATCATAGCCCGAATTGTGGATGGTAGCCGTTTTCACGAATTTAAAGCTAAATATGCACCTACTATTGTGACAGGTTTCGCACATATTATGGGATTGCCTGTCGGGATACTGGCAAGTAACGGTGTGTTGTTTTCCGAAACGGCACTCAAAGGAGCTCATTTTATCGAACTGTGCACTTCTCGTAATGTTCCAATCCTTTTCCTGCAGAATATTACCGGTTTTATTGTTGGTAAGGAATACGAACGTCGGGGAATCGCCCGCGACGGTGCTAAACTGGTGCATGCCGTGGCAAATGCAAGAGTTCCGAAATTTACTGTTGTTTTTGGGGGCTCTTTTGGTGCCGGAAACTATGCCATGGCTGGCCGCGCCTACGAACCGAGGTTGCTGTTTATGTGGCCGAATTCGAAAATCAGCGTCATGGGTGGCGAACAGGCTGCCGGGGTGCTGATTACGGTTAAGGAAGAACAACTCAAAGCAAAAGGACTCACACTTGCTGATGCTGATCGCGAAGAGTTGCGAAACTCAATTCTAAAGAAATACGAAGAAGAAGGTTCTGCTTATTTCAGCACTGCCCGACTATGGGACGATGGAATTATTGACCCTGTTGATACACGAAAGGTTCTGGCAATGGGAATTGCCGCATCCATGAATAAGCACTGGGAAGAAACGAAGTACGGGGTGTTCAGGATGTAGTTGGACGAGGG
>CAZOXJ010000244.1:3792-5390 GCA_964583325.1 uncultured Lentimicrobiaceae bacterium | reverse complement strand
GGAACTGCTGCAAACAATTCGGTGCTTTCGCCGGGATTGAGATGCATTGAATATTTAACTACACCGTTAGCCAAACCGCTTTTATCAACGGCTGATCTACTCACTGGCATTTTCCCGTTACGGATAAGTTCAACCAGATTTCCTTCATCAGGGACGTTTGCACCGAAGGCATCGTATTTTTTTTGGAAGAAAACAACTTTATCATCTACTGACAAGTAGTTTTCCTCTTCTTTTATGGATTTGATTTTACCAACTCCACCGGTAAGATTCAGAAACTGGTAGTAGGGATTCACCTGATATGGACGAATCAATAAATAAAATTCAAAATCGTGCGGCCTATCTGAAGTATTTGTAAATGTATAGCGGATATCAAGTTTCGAATTCGTATTGGCTTCGCCGTTTGCGGTAACTGAAGTCTCAAATTTCAGGTCTTTTAATTGCCAGGTAACGGTCGGGATAAAATTAAAATCCCGTTTGTTATCCGAAGAACCTAATGTTTGGACCGATTTTACATTGCTCCAGTTGTAAACCGAATCCCCCATTTTAATCAGCGGCTCGAAGGAGAAAAGACCTTTATCCACTTCAACCATTCCGTCTTCGTTGATCATGGCCTCCTTTACATCATTGTTTACACCGGCAACGGTCCAGAAGGAGGCTTGCTCCAAAAAGTACCTGGGGTAATTTCCAACAGGAGAGTTTTTTGCTGTGTAAATCAGGAAATCATTCGGTAATAAGGATTCCTTAATGTTCAGGAATTTAATTTCATTGATGCCATAACCTTCGGAATTACTGTTTATAAGGTTTATCTTCATGTACTTAGCTTCAGCCTCGGGCAAGCGGATAAAACTAACATTGCTCTGATTGGATTGCACAGAATAGACTTTTTCCCAGGTTTTTCCGTCGGTTGAAAGCAGTATATCAAAGCTCTTTGCCGATTTGTTTTTCAGCCAGTTGATCTGCAAACCACCAAATTCCCTGCGGGCCTTGAAATCAATAGTAACGCTCTGAACTGCAGATTTGCTGCTTTGCCACGAGGTAACATCCGAATTATCGACAAGCAAAGCCGGTGTATGTTTCTTTAAAGATGAAGATGCCGTAGCAACCGGAACCGGGTAAGTAGTAGTTTCCGGTGGCAAAGCTTCAAACTTGAAATCATCGAGCCAGATGGTTCCTTTGCCTCCGACAAATGATGCTATTGTAAATTCAATCCGGTCGATCCGTTTTAAATTCTTATCGGTTGTTGGTCCCCATGCAAAACTGATATGGCGTTTTTTGATTGTAATCTTTTTCCATTCAGTTGGGAAATCGTAATTGCGGTTGCTCACCCACCAAACATTATCGCCTGATTTATCGGCAAATTTTATTTCAAAATTATTGGCTGGCGATTCCGCTTTCACATAAAAAGTAAACTGGTAATTTTCGGGCAGATCAAGCGGGATGAGTTTCTGGATTCCTCCGTAACCGGTTCCGTGGGTGAAATCGTAATCGAAACGGACCGCATTGCCTGTCAATCCTTTTTCGTTTGAAAGGTTAAGATTAACGCCATCGGACTGAATAAAATACCAGCCGTTTTTGGTTTCGAACTCATCGAGGGTTTT
>CAZOXJ010000244.1:0-3692 GCA_964583325.1 uncultured Lentimicrobiaceae bacterium | reverse complement strand
CATCGGACTGAATAAAATACCAGCCGTTTTTGGTTTCGAACTCATCGAGGGTTTTGAGCTGAGCATAAACCATGCTGGAGGCGAAAATCAATAAGATCAATGCTATCAACCTTTTTCTGGCCTGATTTTTCATATCCTGTAAGTTTCTTATTTCAGATATTCATATCCAAGTTTCGTCAATCCTGTCTGTATAATTGGATCTTTCATCACATAATCCCAAACCAATCCTGTTCTGAAGTTTTCGATCATAATAAGCATCGGGCCCTGATCAATTCCGATAAAATCGTTGTTTACCCACTTTATAGTCGGATTGAATGAGTCGTAATAGCCGTATTTACCCCATAATTCTTTACCGTACCTGGCATTGATCGATTTGATAGTTGGCAAAACAATTTCAGGTGCAAACGGTAGGGATGACATAGGGCCGTATGGGGCCAGGGTTCCATCCTCGGCAATGGTATGATCTCTTCCGCTGGTTCCTCTTCCGGCATAGCCTTCAAATTTTTTATCCCCGAAATTGTAGGAACTGCCCGGACCGTCGCTTGCTGAAACGCCCCAGCAAAGCGAATCATAGCCAACCCACCCCTTTGGATTTTCAATAGCGTATTCCCGCTGAACGTAAGTAGCACGCCGCGAATTTTCAAAATAATCAATTCCTTTTCCCTTCATGTACTTGTCCGCAAGCCCACGGTAATCGATAAATGCCTGCGAAAACTGGTGACCAAACAAAGGAGGAAAAGCCACATGCGAAAGCCCTTCGTAAGGAGTTTGCCATTCATACGTTGATAACCAGGATTCATAACTTTTCTCAACATCTTTCATTCCGGTTCCGGCAGCCAGCACATAAAGGAACAGCCCTTCGTTGTAGCCACTCCATCCATGGTTTAGCAAGCCTCCTTCAGGCGACCATGCCATTGAAATGCAATTCGGATGTTTGCCGGTTGGTGGCATAAGGAAGAAACTCCAGTCCATTCTTCCAAGTAACATAGCTGAAAGATCACGAATCTGCTGTTCATCCTCATTATCAAGGTTGTAATAGTTTCGGGCAAAAAGAATTCCCATCATCAGTAAGCCAGTATCGATGCTTGAAAGTTCACATTTCCATTCACGGGTACCTGAATTCATGCGTAGGAAATGGTAATAAAATCCTTTATATCCCGTTGCATTTGTATCTGTACTCTGAACGGAATTGGCGAAGAATTTCAGCATATTCAGCGTAATCTCAGCTGCCTGTTTGCGTGTGATCCAGTTTCTTTCGGCACCAATCGCAAAGGAAGGAATTCCAAAGCCGGTTGCTGCTATACTGGCAGGAGCCCATACTGCAGCGCGGTCTTTTACAATGCCCTTATCCGGACTGTGTTCATTTAAAAAGAAAAGAAACGTTTTATGCTGAATGGAATCGAGCATTGCCGTTTCGTCAGCAGTAATGGTGTAATTGATTTTACCCTGCGATTTAAATACAGCTTTTTGGGATTGGGCACAACCTGAAGCAGCAATTAATAAAGCAAGTAATACTACTTTGCTGAGTTTTATGTGGTTTTTCATTTTCTGACTTCTTTATGTTAGATCATAATTTTTGAGGCCTCTATGTATAACCTTATCCCTACGGTTTTAACGAGAGATTTAAAGCCAATGGTGATATGGATTATTTGTAGCTGAATCCCAGTTTAGTCAATCCTGACTGTACTTCGGGATCACTCATAAAAAGGTCCCATAACAATCCGCTACGGTAATTTTCGATCATAACGATTTCGGGCCCCTGGTCGATAGCAATATAACTGTCGGCCCACCAGTTTTGCGAAACACTGAATGCGTCATAAAAACCATAGGGCCCCCAGAGTTTATCTCCCAAAATATAGTAGAAATACCTGATAGCATCCATCGACTGTTCGGGTGAATAGGGGAGTGACGAAACTGCAGCCGTAGGTGCGATAACTCCCCTGTCGTTGGTAGGCTCGCTAACTCCGTAGCCGGAAGGAATATCGCTGGCTGTTAACCCCCAGCAGAACTCATTGTAATTGATATATTTTTTGGGGTTAGTATCGCAATGTTTCCAGTTGATAAGCGAATGATTGGTGTTTTGTGTCATGTAATTTGCGTAGGCATCTGACAGATTCCTCGGATCGAGACCCATAAATGAGTAATGGGCGAAAAACAATGGCCCGCCATAATCGTATCCTACAGGCAGCTGGTAACCATAAAATGTTTTGCCGTTTATTATACCGCCATTCCTTGCATATCCCTGGTGGTAAGCTGCTGCTGGAATAGTATGGGTTGGCGATGCAGCTGCCAATACATAGGTTATCAGAGTTTCGTTGTATCCCTGGAGCTGGAAATTCATATCCCAGCCATAATTTGGCGACCAATGCCAGTAGAGTACATTTTGCCCGCCACGGGTGTACCAGTCCCATTCAACGGTATTGTAAAGATTTGTTATTTTAACGGCAAGCTCATTTTCATCAGGTTGCGACAGATCAAGATATTGCCTCACCGTGAGTAATCCCTGTATCATAAAAGCTGTTTCTACCAGGTCGCCTCCATTATCTTTAGTACTAAACGGAATCACTTTACCGGTACTTCCATTGATCCAGTGCGACCAGGCACCATGAAACCGATCAGCCGTTTCAAGGAAATTAACTATTTTGGATAAATGTGCCATTCCCTGGCTGCGGGTGATAAAACCGCGTTCGATTCCTACTATTATTGCCATTACGCCAAATCCGGAACCGCCGGTTGTAACTATATCGCCCGATCCATATCGCTCGCGGGCCATGCCACTGGCAGGGTGGGCATAATCGTAAAAATATTTAAATGTCTGGTGTTGAACAAGCGTCAGAAGTTCATCGTCACTTATTAACGGGAACTTAAGCGATGAATCCAGGGCAGTAAAAAATGAATTGTTGAAACCTTCAAATGTATATCCGTTTGTGCCCTGCAGATCGGGTGAAATGGAGAAATTATAGCTGGTGTATCCTTTAAAATTCTGACCGAACGAAACCTCAACATTTTTATCATTATTCGAAGTGTTTATTGTCATTGGTATCCCGCCGGAAATATAAAAAACGGAAGAAAGCTGCGACGCGTTTACAGGTTCCGAAAACTCAATATTGATCTTAGCTCCGGAAATCGGAATATTCATTCCTTTGGCAGGTGGCAGGAAATTCTGATTGCTTATAGTAATTGTATTTATGGTAAGTACTCCAAATGCTGTAACAAAAGTATATTGTATCCCGGGGAAGGTTTCTCCTTTTTGCCCGCGCAGCAAGGAGGTAATTTCAAGAATATATTCTGTATTATCTTCGAGATTCAGCACCGGGGAAAGGATAACCGATTTGTGCTCATTTTTGAAGGAGATCGTGTAAGCCGTTTCGGTACTGCCTTTTTTTATTTTAATATTGGTAAGGGCTGAATTGCTATCGATTGCAGCTGAAAAATTAATCGTAATATCTTCATTATAAGGAACATTTGTTGTGTTTCCCGGGTAGTTAAGTTGCGTAGAACCAATTGTGCAAGATGACAGCTGCATAACTCCGGCATCTTTTTCGTCATCCTTATTGCATGACCACAGCATAATGGTTGAAGTAACTGCCAATACAAATACTACGGGAAAATGTTTCATTCTGTTTTGTGTTAAAAAGTAAAAAAAAGGAGGGATCGGGAAATCCCAGCACCCTCCCTTCAACCCAAATCAA
>CAZOXJ010000243.1:0-5407 GCA_964583325.1 uncultured Lentimicrobiaceae bacterium | reverse complement strand
TCAGCATAAAATTTACGAGTAATAATTTTTTCATCTTTTTCTAAAATTTGATTTGATGCAAAATTAGCTTGCTGTGTCCAAATGCTTGTTAAGCTAATATTAAGGATATTGAATCAAATTGTTATTAGCTGATATGATAAGGTTTATACCACTTTTCAGTGTTTCCGCTTGTTCACTTCCTGTTTCACAGGTTTTTGAATCATAACAGTTAGTTAACATTTAATTAATAGTAAGAGCTGAATTTTGCAGCTGTTAACAAGTACTTAATATTGGATTGAATGAGAAATAAATTTATAACCATTCTGTTGTTACTGGTTTCAACTGTTGTTATGGCTCAAACCGGGATTAAAGGAGTTGTATCAGATAAATCGACTAAAGAAACGTTGGTTGGTGCAACAGTATTAATACAAGGTACTACTACCGGATCGACAACTGACCTCGATGGAAATTTCACTATTACATCACTTGCCCCTGGCAACTACAACCTGGTAGTTTCGTATATATCGTACAAAACTCAGATAATTGAAAAGGTAAAAGTGGAAAAAGATCTGATAGTTGAGGTTAATATTGACCTTGAGGGCAATAGCGTTGCGCTCGAAGGTGTTGTTATTTCGGCCAACCGGCGCGCTGGGTCGGAAATTTCGATGTTATCGTCAATGAAAATGAGCAGCCTGGTAGTTAGTGGAATTTCGAGTCAGCAGATAAATCGTTCGCAGGACCGCGATGCTTCAGAGGTTATAAGGCGTGTGCCGGGTATAACCATTATGGACGATAGGTTTGTTATGGTTCGCGGACTTAGCCAGCGTTACAATACGGTATGGCTTAACAATGCGTCAACCCCCAGTTCGGAGTCGGATGTAAGGGCTTTTTCATTTGATGTGATTCCCAGTTCGATGCTCGAAAATATAATGGTGTTTAAAAGCCCGGCACCCGACTTGCCTGCTGATTTCTCGGGAGCTGCAATTAAAATATTTACCAAGAACAATGCTGATAAAAATAGCTTGTCAGTAAGTTATGCAACGTCCTTGCGGCCGGGAGCTACATTCAACGATTTCAGTAACTACCGCATGAGCAAATACGAATGGTTAGGATTTGATGACGGAAGCAGGGATTTGCCCGACGATTTCCCGGCTCATCTTAATGAGGTTGAGGACAGAGATGAACTACAGAGTATTGGGCGCGAGATGAATAAAGTATGGACTCCTGAATTAAGTAAGGCTATTCCCGATCAACGTTTTCAACTGGGATTAACCCGCAGGTTCCTTATAGATAAAGTTTCGGTAGGTACCATCAACAGTTTTACTTACAGCTACGCGCAGGACATTGAAGAAATTTTCCGAGCCGATTATCAACGCTACGATACAGTAAAAGATGTTTCGGATACCAACTATTATTTTAATGATATACGTAACAGGGCAACGGCTAAAATAGGAGTGCTGAGCAACTGGCTCTTTATTTTTGGGAACAACCAGAAAATCGAATTCCGTAACTTATATAATCATCATGGTTACACTCAGGTAATTGACCGGAACGGACGTGATAATTACGGCGGATTAACCATCCGTGCCAACGAACTCAGTTTTAGTAGCCGCAATACATACTCCGGTCAGCTTGCAGGTGATCATAATTTCGAAAACAATCAAACCCATTTCAATTGGACTTTAGGCTATTCCTATGCTGACCGCGATCAGCCGGATATTAAACGGCTTTCATCGTCTTTGGTCGAAGATCCTGATAATCAGTATTATGGCCAGTATGGAGTAAATTTCTCTTTCGCCGCAAATCCTGATCTGTCAGGCCGTGTGTACCAAAATCTTAAAGAAAACATTTATAACGGGAACCTCAATTTTGATAGGAAATTTAAATTCGGAAAGTTTGTACCCGAACTTAAAGCCGGAGTTTATATTGAAAACAAAGACCGTGATTTTACTAACCGAAGCATTGGTTATGCCATTGCCAACTTTTCGAAATTCAACTGGGGATTACCTTACGAGCCGGTTGATATAATATTTGCCGATTCAAATATCAATTATACAACGGGTATTGAGATTGATGAAACCACAAATAAAAGCGATTCCTACAATGCAACCAATGATTTGATAGCAGCATATTTAGCAGCTAAACTGCCGTTTACTTCGAAACTAGAATTATACACGGGGGTAAGGATGGAGAAAAACCGACAGCAGATGCATAGCTTTTCGAGCGATAACGCAACCGAAGAAGTAAATATTGATATTGATGAAACCAATTATTTCCCTTCGGCTAACCTAAGTTATAATTTCAATGCCAAATCGCTGTTGCGCTTGTCTTACGGTCTCACCATCAATCGCCCCGAATTCCGTGAAATTGCGCCTTTTGCTTTTTACGATTTCGAAATGAAAAAACTGGTTCGTGGTAATCCGGATCTTGAAAATGCGTTTATCAACAATTACGACTTCCGCTACGAGTTTTATCCAACACCAAACGAAACTTTTGTATTTGGAGTATTTTACAAGGATTTCGAAAAACCTATCGAAACCATCGAAATTAACTCAGGCAGCGGTAAGGATTATACATTTCAAAATGCGCTTGGTGCTCAAAACTATGGCGTTGAAGTGGAAATTCGTAAATCACTCGAAAGCCTTGGACAAAAAGATAATTTCCTAAGGTATTTTAAAAACTTTATGCTTGTGGCCAATGCTTCGGTAATTAAAAGCGAAATAAAAATTGATACATCCCAATTCTTCGCTTCTGATGTCGTGCGCCCGATGCAGGGGCAGTCGCCTTACATTGTTAATCTTGGAGTGTATTACCAGGATAACGATCATGGTTTGATGGTAAGCCTTTTATATAATGTAATCGGTAAGAGGCTTGTAGTTGTTGGGCTCGATAATCCTGATGTGTACGAAATGCCTCGTAATGTTATTGATCTTATGATAACAAAAAATATTGGTGAGCATGTTCAGCTTAAAGGCGGTATACAGGATATACTGAATCAGAAAATAGTTGAAAAACAGTTTGTTGAGTATAAAAATTTATCCGGCGAAACACTTAAAAGGGATCAGTCGACACTCGAATACAATCCCGGAAGTATTATTACCTTGGGCGTAACCGTTAATTTTAACCAATAATATTGTTAACTTTAATACGTTAAATAAAAGGCCTGTAAATTTAATTGAAAATGAATTTGAAACTTTAAGTGTTGAATATGAAAAAGATACATCTCATAGCCTTCTTATGTTTGATCTCTGCAAGTGTTTTCGGACAGGCACTCGAATACAGCGAAGGCTTTTATTATAAAAACGGCATGTTATATTCCGGAACTTATACCGAAAACTGGCCGAACAAAAATGTAAAGGTAATTCAGGATATCCGTAACGGTCTCGAGGATGGAATTACTGAAATTTACTTTGAAAATGGTAAAATTCAGGAGCAGCGATCGTATCTCGAAGGTCAGAAACACGGCATATGGTTTACCTATAACGAGGCAGGAACAAAACTTTCGGAAGCTTATTACCGTCACAATAAAAAGGACGGTATATGGCGCATATGGGACGAAAGCGGCAAACTTCGTTACGAAATGTATTACAGCAACGGCGAAAAAACCGGCATCTGGCGGATATGGGATGAAAACGGTAAACTTACCAGCGAAAGAAATTATAGCGCTGGCTAAAATCAGATTTCAATATTAAAAAACTATATATTTTTCATTGTCAGAACTTTGCGATAAACTCTATCGTAAATTTGTCAAAATGAGAAGGGAAATATTTTTTCAGATATTTCTCATAGTTAAGCCGTATTTCAGCTTTAAAGGGTTTAGGCTCGAAACCGAAATTAACTCCGGCAGTAATACGTTCTGCAATTTTATCAATATTATCCGTTTCCCGTCCCATAAAATCCCACCTGAGAACCGGGCTTATAATCTGAATCATTTTAGCACCCGTATAGAAATTATAGTACGAGTGCACGTAGAATCCATATTGGTCAAGTACAGATGAAGTAGTATCCGTAAAATGACGATGTATGTATTCACTCTCTATCAGAAGTTTATCGGTTTGATAACGGATTTCGCCTCCATACATGGTGAGTTCATTTTCAAGTAATGTTGATCCCTGGTAGAAATTTCCCGCTAATCGTATGTTTTTCAATGGCTCGAACAATAAACGTGCTGAATAATTAGGCCTGCTGATCCATTGAGGATTGTTATTGCCCGTTCCGTTCATGGCTGCAGCCCATACATTAAAAGGAATGTGAAATTTAAACCGATAATTTACAACAAATCCTATATCTCTTAATCCATCATTGGTGTACTTGGCTACAAATGAGCGATTTGCAAAAATATTTTCCACCGGACTTCTGAGGTAGTCTGACCCAAATGGTACTTTTCGCTGTCCCAGATAAACATCCAGGTTTTCAATCGGCGTTATTCTAACAAAAGCATCAAGCATCCTTATCCGGCCTTCATCCGACAGGTCTATTTCAGCACGATATCCAACATAATTGTTTATATTTCCTTTTGCGCCAAAGCGGGCATTGCGGACTTCAAACCGCATCCGGTTGTCTTCAAGGTCAAATTCAGCTTTGGTTTTTAATGCTCCATCAAGTTTTGGCAGATACTCTATTTTCGATGATGATAAGTCGGTTGTTTGCGTAAAACCGTTATTAATAAACACAATAATCAGTACGAGAAGAAAAGTTGATTTGCGAAGCATCAGGATTATTTTGGGCAAAAATATTGAATTATTGGAAATAATCTAAATCCATTTGAATTTCATCAGGATCAAATTCATTCTGAATCAGGTTAAAGATGTTTTCTGTTTAAAATATTGCTTTCAGATTAAATGAAAAACCGGGTACTAAAATTTATAAATCACAGGTGTATGAAACAATATTAAGACCTAACATTATAATAATATTGCTTTTATATCTTCTTTATATGTTAATCCTACTTTTGAGAAACTTAATACTATGGAACCACAAGATAAATCCAAGATTGCTGCTCGAAACATCTCAGGTGATCCGGACAGTTTCCATTTTCGCTTTCTCGAAACACACAGGATACAATTTCTGAATAACAGGGCCATAAACATTTTATCCCGAATTTTCCTGACGCTATTCATCGACTTCCATCCAACACTAAAACACTAATTTACTGAATGAAGAAACCAAAACGGCAGATCGATATACTTGTAGTTTCTGATATACACCTTGGTACATATGGCTGTCACGCTAAAGAACTCTTGCATTATCTGAAAAGTATAAAGCCTAAAATGGTTGTACTGAACGGCGATATTGTAGATATCTGGCAATTCAGTAAAACCTATTGGCCCAACAGCCACATGAAAGTGGTTAAACACCTGATAACCTGGATGGGAAAAGGTGTTAAAACCTACTATGTTACCGGTAACCACGACGAAATGCTGCGGCG
>CAZOXJ010000242.1:0-5434 GCA_964583325.1 uncultured Lentimicrobiaceae bacterium | reverse complement strand
CGATACCAATGTTTACAATATCCGTAATCGGTTTACCGGTATAGCCTTTCCACGAGCCTGAAATAATGCTTTCGGAGAACATTTTCATTTGCTCCAGCACGCCGTGTACATCAGGCATTACATCTTTTCCGTCGACAAACACGGGGTTTTTGCCACGGTTGCGCAAAGCGGTATGAAGTACAGGCCGGTTTTCGGTTTTATTGATACGTTCGCCGGTAAACTGGCTTGTAATAGCATCTTTAAGTCCACATTCGCGGGCTAAAAGCATGAGAAGTTTAAAGATATGATCATCGACAATATTTTTCGAAAAATCGACCAGAATATCCTCAAATTTTATGGAATATTTTTCGAAACGCTCAGGATCACGGGCAAAAAGGGCTTTCATCTGTGTGCCGTCAAAAGCTTTGAAATACGCTTCGAGTTCTTTCCAGGCTTCGGTGGTGGTGGGATTTACGGTTGGGAACATAATTTTATATTTTTATATGAATCGTGGATTTCTGATTTTACTGTCGCGCACAAAGGTACTAAACTTGCAGAAAGAGAAATGCTGCTGTATTCGCTTTGCGCGAAGCGACAGGCAGGTTAAATCATGATGCAACATTTGCATCAGATTAGAAATGGTATAAACCGTTTACTCTTTTTCATGTATTCTTTGTAAGAATCGCCAAAGAAAAGGAGACATTCCTTTTCATCTAACAATGCTGTAATGCATAATAGTATAGTAGAAATCGCGGAAATCACAAGCAGGGAGGTTGTGATGTTTTTCAAAAATATACCCCAGGTTAAAAACAGCAATGAAGCGTAAAGTGGATGCCTGATGTATTTAAAAATGCCGAAATCAATCAGTACCGAAGTCTTTTCAAATGCGTAAAGTGTTCTTTCATCTCTTTTATCTGACGGTTTGCCTGATTTTTTAAGGAGGATAGCACCAGCAATAACCATATACACCGATATAAACAAAAAAATCCAGGATAGTATTTGCCAGACGCTAAGCGGATTATAAAACCAAAATCTGTAGTTATTTATGAACAGCCAGAGAATACATTCCCAGCTTAAAAACCGATAAAATCCATGGCTCGCCGGGTTGAGTACTGTTCGCCACGAAATAATAATTAACAGGATACTGCAAAGCCCAAACAGTACTATGTTTTCCATATTTTTATATATTATGCTGTTTTTTAATAAAATGGCCGCATTTTATATCACCAGTCTAAACATTTTAGTGATCAGAATTTCCGGGTAGTTTTTTCATTAAAAAATAGTTCGCCATATGAGGCACAGTTTGGCCTTTTACCTCTATTGTTTTCGATTCGATAATAGTGAACAGTGGCTGGAACAATCTTTTTAACTCGTTTTCAGAAGAAAAATACAAAACTGTTCCGATGGGAGTTTTCCGGTATTTCCCTGTGCCGCCGAAATGAGGATCTTTAACACTGAAGCACACGGAAAGATAAAATGCTCCGGGTTTCAGAAAACGGGATACATTTTCGATATACTTTTTGCGGAAGCGGGGGTAAATATGATGCAAAACTTCATAATCAAAAGCAAAACCGAAGTTACCGGAACTTTCGGGCCAGTCGCGGCACAAATCACCCACGATAAAATTGCATGCTACGCCTTTATGTGTAGCATTTTCGCGGGCCAACCTGATTGCTTCTGCCGAAATATCTATTCCGCTTACATCGAAACCAGCATGTGCAAGATAAATGGCATAATTTCCCGTGCCGCAGCCAAGGTCAACTGTTTTGCATGGCTGTATAATTCCTTCATTAACCAATTGTGTTAAAACCTCCGGAGGATCAGTGAGGTTCCACGGAATGGATTCCTGGGGAATGCTTTCGTAAATTTTATTGATATCGGTATGTTTCATTGCATCGAATTAAACCGGAAACATCAAACGGGCGTAGCAACCTTTTTTAAGTCTGCCTGTAAGCAACAAAATTAAGGCGATATGTATCGGAATGTACTATTGGAAGAGCGATTTTTTTCCGAACGTTAAATCAAAACTACCCGGAACCAATGATCCCGGGCAATTCCTTATTCTTGCATTTATACCACCTGAGACTTATAAGGTTAATTGTTCCGTAGGCGGCAATACCTGTAGCATAAAGTATTAAATTAAGAGTGCGGCTTGAAATTATTATCCTTTGTCAAACTTAATAACTTCCGTACTTTCAGCAGTTGCAATTTTTAAAATATAAATTCCTTTAGGTAAGTTCCCCAAGTTGAGTACTGTTTTAGTACCGGTGGTTTCTTGCCGCAGCATCAATTGCCCTGTGACTGAATAAATCTGAATATCAGCGTTTTGCCATTCGTTAATAGGTATGTCTATCACTAATTCGTCAGCAACCGGGTTAGGATAAATAGTAATTAATTTCTGTGTTGAATGTGTTTGAGAAATACCAACTCCACCATTTGTTGTTTTTACAATTGTTCCTGAATCTCCAACAGCATACCCGATGTCAGCACTGCTGAAGAATATAGAATTTAAAGCGCAATTCACATCTGAATTCAGTTCGGTCCATTGATTACCGGCATTGGTAGTTTTTAGTATGCTTCCGTCTAAAGCCGTTATATACCCCGTTGTACTATCAGCGAAAAAAATGCATGACAACCATTTACCGATGTTTGGCAAAGGATGAGTCCAGGTTGCTCCTCCGTCAGTTGTTTTCCCGAAAAAACTGCCGGTATTTCCATGGGCATAGCCACCACCGACAAAATATCCTGTGTTTTCATCTGTAAAGAAAATACTTTCCATTCCGCCAAACGATCCGTAAGGTATTAATTCAAGCCAGTTTGCTCCTCCGTCAGTACTCTTTAATGTCAGGAAATTCTCACCTCCCATGTAAAAAGTATTGGAATTGGTTGCCCAAAAACAGTTAACAAATAGATTAGCACTTTTTTGCCTGGTCCAATTGGCACCCTTATCAGTGGTAACCAGCATTCTGCCATTTCCGGCAACAAATCCTGTATCTTTTCCAACAAAAAAGATGGATGACATCATTGTATTTATCATGGTATCCTGAATAAACCAGGTTTCTCCACCGTCCGATGTTTTTAACAGTTCACAGCAACTTACGGCAAATCCTGTAAGCGAATCGGTAAAGTAAACTGAACCCAAACCATGTGTAATACCTGTAGGTTTAACTGTCCAGTTATCACCTCCGTCAGATGTTTTCAGCATTGTGCCGTTGTGGCCTGCTGCAAATCCATTGTCCGGATCAATAAAATAAACAGACAATAAATTTGAAGTTGTATTCGACTGCTGTTTTATCCAGGCCTGGGAATATCCTTGCAAAACTGCGATGATCCCGACGGCAATAAATAGTATTTGTTTCATTGCTTATAAATATATTAGTTTGCTTAAGATAAATAATTTTACAAGTATCCGGATGAGCTATATATAAGACACTTGAAACTGATTTTACCCCTACAAGGATCAAAAATAAATATGAGAACATCACATGGTTTTGGATTAAAACAAGCTGGTTTTAACCATGAAGAAACTCTAAATTTGTTAAAACGCAGCAGCAGCACGGATTTAAAACAAAAACCCCGCCATAACAGCAGGGTTTTCTTGAACAAAATTTATTTTGTTTTTAGTATGATCTGAACGTCCGTTTGCGCGGATAATCACCGTTTGATGCAGTAACTCTTTTATCGCTTTTCGGCGTTGAATTCCTGCTGCCCTGATCACGTTGCGGGCGCTGCGGACGGGCTGCTGCTTTTACTACCACATGATCCATCAAAGGATAGAAATGGTCATCATTAACCGGAATTTGCTTATTGATCAGTTTCTGAATATCTCTTAAATATTCTTTCTCTTCGGCATCGCAAAACGCAATAGCAATACCGCTTGCGCCAGCTCTTCCTGTACGGCCTATGCGGTGAACATACGATTCAGGGATATTGGGCAACTCGTAATTTATAACGTGCGAGAGATCGTCAATATCAATTCCACGTGCTGCAATATCAGTGGCAACCAAAACACGTGTTAAGCGCGATTTGAAATTATTCAACGCATTCTGACGTGCATTCTGTGTTTTATTTCCATGAATAGCCTGGGCATTGATTCCTGCCCTGGTAAGGTCCTTTGCCACTCTGTCGGCACCATGTTTTGTGCGCGTAAAAATAAGGGCCCGGTCTATCTTCTTGTCTTTTAAAACTTCGAGTAAGAGGTGTCTTTTGTTTCCTTTATCCACAAAATAAACCACCTGGTTAATAATGTCAACCGTACTCGAAACAGGAGTTACTTCCACTTTCGATGGGTTAACCAGTATAGTATCAGCCAACTGCACAATAGCCGGAGGCATGGTAGCCGAAAAGAACAGCGATTGCCTTTTTGATGGTAGTTTGGCAATGATTCGTTTTACATCATGCACAAAACCCATATCAAGCATACGATCTGCTTCGTCGAGCACAAAGAACTTAACATTGATCAGGCTGATGTAATTCTGATTCATCAAATCGAGCAGGCGGCCGGGAGTTGCAATAAGCACATCAATGCCCGAAAGCAGCGATGCTACCTGCGAATGCTGATTTACGCCACCAAAAATTACCTGGTATTTCAGACTGGTATTTTTACCGTAATTGGCAAAACTCTCACCAATCTGAATTGCCAGTTCACGGGTTGGGGTTAAAATCAAACTACGGATCGGGCGTCGGCCGCGAACTATAACGTTTTCTTCACACAGAAGCTGAATGATAGGGATTGCAAATGCTGCCGTTTTTCCGGTTCCTGTCTGAGCACAGCCCAAAACATCTTTCCTGTTTAAAACTAATGGAATTGCAGCTGCTTGAATAGGTGTAGGCGTAGTGTATCCTTCTGTTTTTAAAGCCCCAAGGATGGGCTCAATCAAATTTAAATTTTCAAATAACATTTATTTGTCTGTAATTGGTAGACCGGATGAAATTATAAAAGGTTCAAAATCACCGGTCTGATAAAATTGAATTCTTTTTGCTGTTCCGGCTTCTGATACTTTAACGGGATAATAAAATTCAGTAAGCATTGACAGATGAAGCATAAAGTAATCTGACGAATTATCATAGTTTTACTTTACGGCTTCGCGCTGTTTTAATTGATTTCCATTTCCAAAAAATTTGGGTAACATAAATTAGCCGGCAATCCTATGCTTTCGCAGATAGGTGTTAATCGTTGAACCTGGCCATTGTATTTGAAATCACACTCTTCGTGTACAAATTCCTGATAAGAATGGATATGTTATAGATTTTATGTTAAAATCAGCGCTGCAAAGGTAATGTTTTAAACGAAGCACTTTCGAAATATTTTTAAATTACACATTTTCAATACATTATCAGGTAATTATTGACCATTTTCGGAACACGCCTCCATCATAGCTATTTCATATGTTATTATTTATTTTTTACGGGTCAGATGGAATACGCCATGAGAATAATCATTCCGGTTGGTGAG
>CAZOXJ010000241.1:0-5458 GCA_964583325.1 uncultured Lentimicrobiaceae bacterium | reverse complement strand
AAACCAGTTTCTCTCACTGAAAAGCAAAAGCAGGTCATTACAGCTAGCAATGCTTTTGGGTTTGAATTTTTCAGTAAAGTAAGCGAACTTTCCGGAAGCGATGATAACCTCATGGTTTCGCCGCTGAGTGTTAGTATGGCGTTGGGGATGACCCGCAACGGCGCCGCAAACGAAACACTCGAAGCAATGACCGGTACGCTTGGATTTGCCGGAATGACGGACGCCGAAATCAACGAATCATACAAATATATCGTCGAAACTTTCTCAGCACTCGATCCCAAAGTAAAGCTTCAGATTGCAAATTCAATCTGGTACAGGGATGGTTTCTCGGTTTTACCTGCGTTTATTGAAACAAATAAAACTTATTTTAATGCTGAAGTTGCTCCCCTTGATTTTTCGTCACCTACAGCAGTAGAAATTATTAATGGCTGGGTAAATGAGAAAACAAACGAACTGATTCCCGAAATATTGGATGCAATTCCAGCTGATGCAGTTATGTACCTGGTTAATGCCGTGTATTTTAAAGGTCAATGGAAATACCAGTTCGATAAGGAGAAAACAATCGAGAAACCATTTACCCTGGCTAACGCTTCGAAAGTACAGGTTCCGGCTATGATTCAGCATGCAACGTATAATTATTTTAAAGCTACTGATTTTGAGGCTGTTGAATTACCATACAACCAGGGTAATTATACCATGACAGTTCTGCTTCCTGATTATAACAAAAGCATTAACGATGTGATATCGCAACTTACACAGGCCAATTGGAATACCTGGAGTCAGCAATTCAGTGAGACGGATATTCAGTTGCAATTGCCCAGATTTAAGTATGAATATAAAGAAGAAAACATGAAGCCAATTCTTACTGCGCTCGGAATGGGAGTGGCTTTTACTGATAATGCCGACTTTGCCCGGATAAATCCGAATGCCGATTTATCGATATCACGTGTTTTACATAACACTTTTATTGAAACTAACGAGGAAGGGTCGGAAGCTGCTGCCGTTACTTTGGTTGAAATGGTAGAAACTACGGCCGGACCCGATCAACCGTATTATTTTACAGTTGACAGACCATTTGTTTATTTTATCAGCGAAAAGTCGACGGGTACAATTTTGTTTATCGGTACAGTGATGAATCCGGCTTTGTAGACTTACCTTTGCTTTCCAGTAATTTGTAATGTTCTTTCAATTTTATATTTAATCCTGATGCTATGAAAACACAATTGTTTAGTATTTCGGTATCCGTAATGATTATATTATTTCTTTTTGGTTGCAGCAAGGATAAAGAAACTACTCAAAAAAAGGACTTTCTGCTCATAAATACAACTGGCGATTACACTTTTGCCGGCAATCTGGACACTTCCATTTACGTCAGTTCTTACGGCCCGCATTTAAGCAGTATTAAGATCGATCTGAATAACGATATGACTGATGATATTGAATTTTACTGCTCAGTCTATCAACACGCGGTGTACAATGAATGGTCTGCTGTTATTAGGACATTGAACTCAAATGTTTCGCTTAACGTTGAAGCAGATACATCTACTATTGCAAGTTTTTCGATCCCGCTGGCTATTCCACCTGGTGATGATACTATCATCATTTATTATAATGAAAATTACAATCCGGCTAAGCAGTATCCTGCTAATCTAACAATCGATTATCGAATTTATAAGGATCCGGTAGTTTGTTCTGTAGGCGATACTTTGAATGAGTTTTGCAACTGGCAATCCGGTGCATTTGGTCTCATATCAGATGATCATAATCAAGGTCAGATTCAAAACAATATATTATTGGGCACCTGGCGCAATATTGATGATAAATTTGTTGGAATTCGGTTTATCGAAAACTCAGTTGTGCACTATGGCTGGATTGAGCTTGGTGTAATGGATTATACTATAACGTTGTATAAGTACGCTTTAAACTAGGAATCAATAGTCGGCCAACTGCCTTTTACCTTTTTTAGTATGCGGAGCGCTACCCATATCGTGTTGCCTGAACTTAAAACCAGTTCTAACTGTTAGTTTACAGCAACCCTGCACGAACACAATTTAATTCAACAATGAATACCGAAGTCCCCAAAAAGAAAATTACCCTGCCCGGCTTGCGCAAACTGTTTAAGCTATACAGTTACATTAAACCTTATAAATACGAATATGCGCTGGGATTGCTTTTCCTGCTAGGTTCGAGCAGCGCCAGCCTGGCTTTTCCGAAATTATTAGGCGAGCTGGTTGATCTGGGCAACCAGGGTAAACTGGCAGCGGAAATTAACCGCATTGCTCTTATCCTGATCGCTGTTTTAGTAGCTCAATCCGTATTTTCATATTTCAGAGTTTATCTGTTTGTAAGCGTTGCCGAAAAAACATTGGCCGATCTGCGTCAAAGTACATACAATCACCTGATTCGCCTGCCAATGAAATTTTTCCAGTTCCGCAGGGTAGGAGAGTTGAACAGCCGAATTTCGTCGGACATTACACTTTTGCAGGATGCCCTTACCAGCACCCTGGCCGAATTTCTGCGCCAGGTTATTATCATTATCGGTGGCGTGAGCCTGATGATGATAACTTCCCTGAAATTAACACTTTTCATGCTTCTGATTTTGCCTGTGATCATGATTTTGGTTGTGCTTTTCGGACGATATATCCGAAAGCTGAGCAAGGAAGCACAGAAACAGGTTGCCGACAGCAATACCATTGTTGAAGAAACTTTGCAGGGAATACAGAGCGTGAAAGCTTTTACCAACGAGTATTTCGAAATGCTCCGTTACAAAAGCAAAACGGTTGAAATAGCTCAAACCGGGATTAAAAACGGAAAGCTGCGAGGTGCCTTTTCTTCATTTACCATACTTGGACTTTTTGGAGCCATGGTTGCCGTGATATGGAAAGGTTCCGCTTTATTAGCTTCGGGCGAACTGGCTACAGGCGAATTATTTTCATTCGTGATTTATTCCATGTTTATCGGCGGAACAATCGGGGGAATGGCTGATGTATTTGCCCGGGTGCAGAAATTTATCGGCGCCACCGAAGATTTACTCGAAATATTTAACGAACCGGTTGAGGAAGTTACAGATATTGCTTTGCTGCCGCCCGATCAGGTTCTGCATGGAAGTATACGGTTTGATAATCTCTCATTCAGTTATCCTACTCGTACTGAACAGGAAGTGCTTACAAATATCAGCGTAACTATAAAACCCGATACGCTGGTAGCACTTGTGGGCCCGAGTGGTGCCGGAAAATCAACTTTTGTTTCGCTCTTGCTTCGGCTATATGAACCTACTTCTGGCCATATTCTGTTTGATGAAAAAAGCAATCAAAGTATTCCTGTTACCGCTTTGCGAAGCCAGATGGCGATTGTACCGCAGGATATTTTTCTTTTCGGTGGTACCATCCGCGAGAATATCGCTTACGGTAAAACCGGCTCCACCGACGAAATGATTGAAAATGCTGCCCGTAAAGCGAATGCCTGGGATTTTATAAGCCAGTTTCCTGAAGGTTTGGAAACCCTGGTTGGGGAGCGCGGCACCCAACTTTCGGGCGGACAGCGCCAGCGCATTGCTATTGCGCGTGCTGTGCTTAAAGATCCTAAAATTCTGATACTCGACGAGGCCACGTCTTCACTCGATTCGGAATCGGAGCGCCTTGTGCAGGATGCACTCGAGAAGCTGATGAAAGGCCGCACCTCCATCGTTATTGCGCATCGCCTTTCGACTATCCGCCAGGCTGATACTATATTGGTTATGGACAACGGAAAAATTATTGAACAAGGCACTCACGAGCAGCTTCTCCGGGTGAAAGATGGTTTATATCGAAACCTTAGTGAATTACAGTTTGCAGGGTAAAGTACCATAAGGGATTTCTGCTATTAGAAGCAGCTTAAAATTAACTGCTGTTTATCTTAATTTTGTGTGCTCTTCAAAAAAAATATCGATGCAAGGATAACTTGCTATAAGGTTGAAAGACCATGTACTATACCGTTTTGGTTTTCCCTGTCAGGGGATAAATAGCTAAAAAAAAGCAACAACAAGCGCGATTCCCCAATCCCGGATAAATATAAGTATTTGAACGTTAATATTCTGCGTGGAATATTGTATTCTATTCTCGTAACCCTGTTTGTGCCGGTGCTCTGAGTGAAAACAATGAGAAATTTGATTTTTATTTTTAAGCGGCCTCTAATTCAATTTCCACTCCGGCAATAACGAATTTCTAAATGCCGAACGTACACATTATAATTCGTTATCGCGAGGCCTGAGTTCTCGCACTTTTTGAATACTTTTGCATTGGATTTTGCGTTAACAACGTATTAAATTACTGTTAAATGAAAAAGTATTTTTTCCCATTTCTGATTGCCATGATGGTTGCGGCTATGTTTTCCTGCTCTAAAGAAGCCGGTGAAGGCGGAAATTCAACCATTTATGGTAAAATGACAACCTATAACTATAACGCGGAATTTACAAATCTGAGAGGGATTTATCCTTCGGCTGACGAGGATGTTTATATCATTTATGGTAACGACCGCAGTTACAGTGAGCGTGTAAGAACCAATTATGAAGGTGTTTACGAGTTTAAATACCTTCGTCCGGGTGATTACACCATTTATGCTTATTCCAAAGATTCCACTCTTACATTAGTATCCGAAATGGTTGCCGTTATCCGGAATGTTACAATTACAGGCAACAAGGAAACCGTAGAAGTGGAGGAAATGAAAATTTTCAGGTAGCAACAGCAGAATTCACCAGGGCGTAATGCCGCAATTCTGAATACGGATGATTTTATACTAGAAGTTTACTGCAATGAATGATCTTTCTGCAACCCTCTCAGCGTTTATGCCAATTAGCCTGGCTGAGATGGATCATGTGAAATTGCTCAACCGTATTGATACCAAATTCGTGATTCATGGTTCAGAAATTATCGGATTCCTGAATGTACTGGCAGCAGACTATAAATTGCTTACCATTGACGACAAACCGATACAGCCATACGAAACACTCTATTATGATACGCCGGGTTTTAAACTTTACCAGATGCATCATAACGGCAGGCGTAACAGGTACAAACTGCGTTGCCGGAAATATGTAAATTCAGGAATTTCTTTTTTTGAGATTAAATCGAAAACCAATACCCGTCGCACCATTAAAAAGCGGATGCAGATTGATTCGATTCCGCAAATACTTACCGAACCCCTCAACCAATACATCAGGGAGAATACGCCCGGCGAATTTCAAAATTATGTGCCATCACTGCTAGTGTTTTTCGAAAGGCTTACCCTGGTTAATAAACATGCCAGCGAAAGGCTCACATTCGACATGAACCTCCGTTATAAAAACGAAAGCGGAGAGAAAAAAATAGGTGATATAATCATTGTGGAGGTGAAGCAGGAAAAGCACTGCATTTCACCCTACAGGGAATTAATGAAACGTCACCGGCATCCCGAAAACTACCTGAGCAAATATTGCCTTGGT
>CAZOXJ010000240.1:4136-5507 GCA_964583325.1 uncultured Lentimicrobiaceae bacterium | reverse complement strand
GTTCAGCATCATCACGCTCATATTGCTTCCTGTATGGCCGAACATCAACTGGATGAAAAAGTTATCGGCGTGGCCCTTGATGGAACCGGTTTTGGTACGGATGGGAATATCTGGGGTGGGGAATTCCTGGTTTGCGACCTAAATGATTTTACCCGCATTACCCATTTTGCTTATATCCCTTTGCCGGGCGGTGATCTTGCTGCAGAAGAACCCTGGCGGACGGCCGTTTCCTGGCTTTACAAAGTTTACGGTGCTGATTTTCTTTCGCTTGAATTGCCGCTTCTTAAACAAATTGATCCAGAAAAAATCAGGCTGATTATTCAGATGATTGATCGAAATATAAATTGTCCTTTAACTTCCGGCGCAGGACGTTTATTTGATTGCGTTGCTTCATTGCTTGATCTGGTTCAGTTGGCAACTTTTCAGGCTGAAGGGCCGATGCGACTTGAATCTATCATTGAACACAACAGTACTGAAAGCTATCCGTTTACATCCGGTGAAACAATTCAGTTTGATGAAACCATCCGAGGCATTGTCGAAGATATTCGCCAGGGCATTGATAAAGCTACAATTTCAACAAAATTCCACAATACAATAATTTCCGTTATCTTTGAGTCAGTAAAAACCATTCGCCAGGTCGAAGGCATTAATAAAGTAGTGCTTTCGGGTGGCGTTTTTCAAAACAAATACCTGCTTGAAGGAACCACAGCAATTTTGCTGTCATCTGATTTTGAAGTTTATTCACATGCAGGCGTGCCCACCAACGATGGTGGAATCGCACTCGGTCAATTAGCCGTTGCATCTAAAAGAAGGGAACTCTTATGTGTTTAGCCATACCTGCCAAAGTTATTAGTGTTAATGAATATACAGCCCTTGTTACCATCGAGGATGTTGAGTATACCGCTAGTCTGCTTATGCTCCCCGATGTAGTTCCGGGTGATTATATTATGCTTCATGCCGGCTTTGCCATCGAAAAAGTTGATCCGGAATTTGCCGCTGAAACGTTGCGGCTCTTGCAGGAAGAGGAGCAGGGTAGACCTGAATAAATTCAGTTAATAGTTAATGGAAAATTGAAAATGGGAAATAGTTCCTTTTGAACTCCACAAGCTTTTGAACTTGTTACACTGAGCGAATGCTGAAACTCTTGAAATGCAACATGGATTTTAATCTTGCCCGTACAGACGCGATGCTCGCGTCTCCACATAACCCCAAACACATAACCTCCAACCCCTGAAAAAAAAGCATGAAATACGTCGATGAATACCGTAAAAAGGACCTGATTATTTCAGTTTCTGAAAAATTAAAGGCAGTCTCAAAAAAAGAGATTGTCCTGATGGAAGTTTGTGGCGGGCATACAATGGCTATTCAGCG
>CAZOXJ010000240.1:2598-4036 GCA_964583325.1 uncultured Lentimicrobiaceae bacterium | reverse complement strand
GGCGTTGTGGTTTCCGGTTTTGAACCGGTGGATATGATGCAAGCAATTCTGATGCTTACTGAGCAAATTGAATCGGGCACGCCGAAGGTTGAAATCCAGTATCAGCGGGTTGTTCATACCGAAGGAAATAAAATCGCTCAACAAATGTTGGAGGATGTTTTCGAACTTCGCGATGACCGTTGGCGTGGATTGGGTGTAATTCCCAAAAGCGGGCTTGGTATCCGTGAAGAATTTTCCTCATTTGATGCTGAAAAACAATTCAACGTTGAAGTTCCTGAATCAACTGAACCAAAAGGTTGTATCTGCGGGCAAATTCTCCGTGGACTGAAAACTCCTGTCGATTGCGGCCTATTCGGTAAAAAATGTACACCGGCCAATCCTGTTGGCGCCTGTATGGTTTCGGGCGAAGGAACTTGTGCCACTTATTTTAAATACCGCGTATGAAAAACCAGGAAGCTAAAATAATGCTCGGTCATGGCAGCGGAGGCAAGCTGATGCACTCGCTTATCGAAGATATTTTTATTAAACATTTCAGCAACAGTATTTTAAAGGAACAAACCGACTCGGCCATCCTGCAGGTTGGCTCATCTGAAATTGCTTTTACTACGGATTCTTTTGTAATTGATCCTTTGTTTTTTCCTGGCGGGAATATCGGAAAACTGGCAGTCTGCGGAACGGTGAATGACCTGGCTGTTTCTGGCGCAGTGCCACTTTATCTCAGTGTGTCCTTTATTATTGAAGAAGGTTTTCCGATCAGTGAACTTGAAGTGGTTGTAGAATCTCTGGCTTCCGAAGCTAAAAAAGCGGGTGTTCTGATAGTTACCGGCGATACCAAAGTAGTGAACAAAGGCAAGTGCGATAAGCTGTTTATCAATACTGCCGGCATAGGGAAAATAACGAAAAAAGATAGTTTTATCAGCAAAGCTTTAGATATTCAAGCTGGCGATGTTATCATTGTAAATGGTACAATTGGTGATCATGGCATGGCCGTAATGAATGCACGCGAATCTTTTAATTTTAAAACGAATGTGGAATCGGATTGCGCTTCACTGAATCATATGATTCGGGAAGTTCTCGATAAATCTTCTGTAAAATTTATGCGTGATCCGACGCGTGGCGGAGTTGCCACCGTTTTGAATGAGTTGGTTGCGAAAACGAAACTTGGAATCGAAATAGAGGAATCATCCTTACCTATAAATCCCGGAGTAAAAGCCATGTGTGAACTCCTGGGATTCGATCCGCTGCATATTGCAAACGAAGGAAAAGTGCTTATTGTAGCCGGTGAAATTGAAGGTCTTGAAATACTTGAAATTTTAAAAAAGAATGAATTGGGAACGAAAAGTACGATAATCGGCCGGGTTGTGAGTGAACACCCTGGCAAAGTTGTACTGAAAAACGAAACAGGTGGCCGCCGTATCATCGATTCATTATCCGGTGA
>CAZOXJ010000240.1:0-2498 GCA_964583325.1 uncultured Lentimicrobiaceae bacterium | reverse complement strand
CAACGCGAGGCTGAAAAGAATATGGCTGGATCAATCCAGGAAATCACAATTGAAGTCGGTGATCTTAGCGGGGTTGAGGCAAATGCATTTGAATCAGCGCTGGAGTTACTGGTTAAAGACTCAATTCTTGAAAATGCTGATATCAATATTGTCAGAACGCCTGGGAAAGGCAAATGTAACGCCTGTAACCTTGAATTTGAAATGAAATACCGGATGGCTACATGCCCCCGATGCCAAAGCTTTCCCTCAGAGATCAGCGGTGGTGAGGAATTCAGGGTGGTTTCACTGGTAGTGGAATGAAAAAAAATTCTGGTTTCAAGTTTCAAGTTTCTTGCTTCTGGGCACTGAGCGGAGTAGAAGTGAAGTGATTAATTAAAATTATTATGGAGTACCAGGCACCAGCAACTAATAACTAATAACCATTAACCATTAACACTTTAGATCTTAAAAAATAACCTCTTAAAATACTTTTTATGTGCGAGACTTGCGGATGCGGAGATACAAATGAATTGAAGATTCATGACAGGCAACACAGCCATGATCACGAACATGATCACGACCATTCACATGACCATAATCATGATCATTCACATACGCATACACACGACAGTGTTCTCTTTACCCATACACACGATCACGGAGCGAAAAAAGTGATAAGTCTGAACGTAGATATACTTTCGGATAACAATAGGCTGGCACAGATAAACCGAAAATCCTTTGAAGACAGGAAAGTGCTTAGCCTAAACCTGGTAAGTTCGCCCGGCTCAGGTAAAACCACTATCCTTGAAAAAACCATTAAAGCGCTAATTGCAAACAGGAAAATATTTGTGATTGAAGGTGATCAGCAAACGCTGCTCGATGCGGATAGAATTGAAAAGTCTGGCGCACCGGCCATTCAAATTAATACCGGTTCAGGTTGTCATCTAGATGCGCGAATGGTGGAAACCGCATTCAAAAAACTGGATGTTGAACCCAATTCTATTCTTTTTATCGAAAATGTTGGGAATTTAGTCTGCCCGGCTTTATTCGACCTTGGAGAATTTAAACGTGTAGTTGTAATTAGCGTTACCGAAGGCGAAGATAAACCCCTGAAATATCCGTATATGTTCAAATCCTCCCATTTGTGCATTATCAATAAATCGGATTTATTGCCTTATGTTGATTTCGATGTTGACAAAACAATGGAATACGCCCGCTCATTAAATCCGAACCTGGAATTTATCCTTTTATCTGCAAGGACCGGTGAAGGAATGGAATTGTGGTATGAATGGCTGGGAAAGCAGAAATAGATTAAATGCAGAAAAGGAAAAACTGTTGTGCAAAATAGTAATAATGCTCAATTCTGGACTTATTTGTTATGATATTCTTGATTCTTTTTTATTAATATTGAATTTCTGGATCAGTAGTTTTTTGCATGTTTGTTTATAAATTGATTTTTCTAAAGATGAATATTTGCCTAAATTAGCGATTGGTTATTCATAAATTATATGAGCAATATAAAACTTTTTGAAAGCAAGCAAATACGCACGGTTTGGAATGAATCAGACCAAAAATGGTATTTCGTAGTTGAAGATGTTGTATTGGTTCTAACTGAAAGCAAAGACCCCAAGCAATATATCAAGCGCATGCGTCAGCGGGACCTTGAACTTGGTAAAGGATGGGTACAATTTGTACCTACCCTTTTGGTGGAGACTGCTGGAGGTAAACAACGAATGGGCTGTGCCAACGCTAAAGGTCTTTTACGCATCATCCAATCTATTCCATCACCTAAAGCGGAGCCATTTAAACAATGGTTGGCACAAGTTGGTTCCGACAGGTTAGATGAAATTGAAAATCCTGAACTAGCAGCCCTGCGTACTCGGGAATTATACAAAGCTAAGGGTTATCCTGACGAATGGATTGAAAAACGAATGCGAAGCATTGCCATTCGGGAAGAGTTAACAGGAGAGTGGAAAAACAGAGGTGTTAAAGAACAAATTGAATATTCAATTCTTACTGCTGAAATTTCAAAAGCCACGTTTGGATTAACACCTTCCGAATACAAAAAAGTTAAAGGGTTAAAAAGCCAGAACCTTCGGGATCATATGACGGACCTGGAATTAATTTTTTCGATGCTTGGAGAGGCCTCAACAACGGAAATAGTAAAAACGCAGAATCCTGAAGGCTTTATTGAAAATCAAAAAGTAGCAAGACAAGGCGGTGCTGTAGCCGGAAATGCCCGACGGGAACTGGAAAGCAAAACAGGTAAAAAAGTTGTAACTAACGAAAACTATTTGCCTGAAAACATCAAAAACAAACAGTTGGAAAAAGGAGAGAATGAATAAAAAATATCAAATTAAAAAGCATCAGAATAAAACTATTTAAAAGTCAAAAAACAGCATCATAGCTTTATTGGAATTCTTCCCGGGAAACGTGAATATATTGAATACTCAGTTTTGAAGGGAATTGACTAAATCCTTAACTGTTTTCACAGCATCAGGAATTGCAGCCTCAACCTC
>CAZOXJ010000239.1:0-5548 GCA_964583325.1 uncultured Lentimicrobiaceae bacterium | reverse complement strand
AACTGCATTTCTTTGGCCAGGTTTTTTATTGTAAGCCCACTTACACCTGAGGCTGTAAGTATTTTACCGGCTGCTTCAATAATCTCTAACTGTCGGGGTGTGATATCCATTGTGTAATGTTTTTTGAATCGTACTGTGTTTCTGAAAGATTTTCAATAGTATTACTGTTAAAGCACCTTTGTCTGGCTTGTTGGGCGTGGCGCTTTTACAACCAGAATCCTGGCTACGCTAACGGAACTATTGCTGATGTAATGCACAATACCGGCTGGGCTTTCAACAAGAGTGTCTGCTTCGCATACTTCGCTTTCGTCGCCGATATGTATGGTTGGAGTGCCTTCGACGATAAAGAAAAACACATCGACCGGAGTTTTGTGTGGTTTCAGACTTTCGCCCGGCTTTAAAGCCATAAGCATTGCCTGTGCCGATTCCTTGTTATACATTTCCCTCACATCAATTTTGTGGGGAGTATCTTTAACTAACTGATGCTGGTATTTGGTGATTATCATTTTTTAGGCGTTTTAATTGTATTTATAAATAAGTAAGTGAGTATTCGCTCACAAAGGTAAGCTATTATCTATACCATTCGCAAGTTAAGTAACGAATTTTTTCTTAAATAAATTAAAAACCAGTTTAATTGACAGATAAACAGGTAAATAGTAAAAATGCTATCGGTGAATATTTAGGGCCTGTTGAAAAACTCCGAAGGAGTTTAATTTTAATAACCTCCGGTGCAACCGGAGGTTATTACCAACCCGCAGATCAACCCCGAAGTGGGTTGAATAGTTTTATTATATTGATATTGAACCCTTTCAGGGTTCTGTCTTTTGTGTTTTTTGTGATCCAACAGTTTCACTGGTGGTTATTAAAATTAAATCCCTTCAGGATTTAAGATTCTAATTAATCATAAGGTGCAAAGGAAATGAATAAAAGTATCAAAAAAGCATGCATCTGATTTCATAAATAACTAATCATATAATTGTGTGGCAAGCATATAGTTTTTTTTTAGCAAGCCCTATTTATGATATATTAATCCTCGCAATACGCTTAAACCGATTTCTACTCCGTTCCGATACAAAACATCTTCCCCTACACTAAAAAAAAGCGGCTCCGAACCGGAACCGCTTTCTTAGTATTAGAGTTTTCAATTATTTAATATCAAACTGATAAGGCATAAGCGCCTGAACACCTTGCATCCTGCTCATATTGCTCAGGTACTGGAAATACGGGTAAGCAGCACCCATTTCTTTTTTTAGCAATACGGAGGCATTGTCGCCCGAAAAAGTTTCCATCAGTTGTTCAAAAGTGTCTTTCTGTTCCGGTAGCTCCATCGTACTGTATTCCTTCAGTTTAGCTAAACTGGCAGCTTCTTTTATTGCATCATTCAAACCGCCGAATTCATCCACCAGGCCTAAGCGTTTTGCATCCACCCCGCTCCATACGCGGCCTTGACCGATGCTGTCGACCTGTGCAACAGTAAGTTTGCGACCTTCCGACACATGAGTTATAAAGGTGGTGTAAATGGTTTCAATGTCATTGGTTATAATCATCCTCTCAGCATCATTCATAGGCCTTGTAACGGGAATATAATCGGCATATGGATTGGTTTTTACCTCATCAAAAGTAATTCCGAGGTTTTTGTTAAACATCTCTTTCATATTCGGGATAATGCCGAAAACACCTATGGATCCGGTGATTGTGTTGGGATAAGCGAAAATTTTATCAGCAGCGCAAGCAATGTAATATCCGCCCGAAGCAGCCACATTTCCCATCGACACAACAACCGGCTTTACTTTTTTAGTCAGCAGCATCTCGCGCCAGATCACATCCGATGCTAACGCGCTTCCGCCCGGTGAGTTAACCCTGAGAACCACAGCTTTTACCTTATCATCAAGGCGGGCTTTACGAATGGCTTTCGAAATAGTTTCCGATCCGATAGACTCTTCATCTCCTTCGCCGCTGCCAATGGAGCCGGTAGCATAAATAACAGCAATTTTATCTTTTGATGATTTTTTGTCCGCTTCAGGTGCATTTGTGTATTTGGCAAGCTTCATTAATTTAAGGTCTTTTACCTCTTTAACATCCACGCGCGTTCTTAGTTCCTCGAGCACTTCGTCCTTATACATAAGTTTATCAACCATTTTCAGTTTCACTGCATCCTGTGGCGACTGTATTTTATATTCGTTTGCAATAGCGGTAAGATCGGCCACAGATATTTGCCTGCTTGCCGAAATGCCTGCCAATATATGGTTCCACATGCCCGAAATAAACGTAAGCGTTTGCTCTTTATTCGCATCACTCATTTTATCAAGTGTAAACGGTTCAATGGCACTCTTGAATTTACCATGACGTATAACCTGAGCTTCTACATCAATTTTATCAAGCAATCCTTTGAAAAACATCACCTGCGCAACCATTCCTTTAAATTCCATATCCCCGGCCGGATTCAGGTATATTTTATCCGAAACGGATGCCAGGTAATACGATTTCTGAGTGTAAGCCTCGGAATAGGAAACTATGAATTTACCTGATTTCTTGAAATCGAGCAGCGCATTCCTGATTTCTTCGAGGGTAGCCTGTCCGGAAGGGATATCAGTTAACTCGAGGAAAATTCCTTTAACTTTTGAATCCGCTGAAGCTTTTTTCAGATTACTGATTATTTCATTCAGTCCAATCCTTTTTCCTGCATCAGGACTGGCAAAATTGAAATGAGCAAAAGGATTATCTGACGAACGGTCGCTCACCGGCTGGTCGAGGTTGATCATCAGGATCGTTTTTTCAGGAACCACAACGGCTTCTTCTTTTCCGACGGATACTGCCGAAACTATAATTCCCAGGAAAATAATAAATACCAGGAATCCGGCAAGCAGAAACCCCAGCATGGAAGCGAAAGTAAACTTAAAAAATTGTTTCATTTTATGGTTGTTTAAGATTTGAATTATAAGACGGATATTTACGTACGAAGTTACAGAAATTGTATTGATTTATTTGTACCGGATATTGTGATTTTCGTTGCAGGTTTTTCTTGTGAAAAAGGTTGCGGGAAATAGTTATTTATTGCCATTCGATCTGATAGTAGCTGAAGTATAGTCATTTAAAGTAGTATGATAAAACGGAAGAGTCAGGTTTTGTAATCTGCCGGGTTTTGTTTCCTGTAAACAAATACGACAAATCTGAAATATACAACCAATTACAGGAATAACTGTTCAAAACTTACAGGCAAAATCTATCCCGGAATTTAAACTCAAATTGTACCTTTGGCCCGAACATACTTCCGATGGCAAAAGTTTATTTCTCGACAGGCAGCAACGAGGGCGACAGGTTAAAGTCGCTTGTTGAAGCGGCGAAACTAATTGAAAAGCAGATTGGTAGAATAATTGATTTTTCCCCTGTTGTGGAATCGGAGCCGATGGGCTTTGTTGCAGAAACGAATTTCTACAACCAGGTGCTGCTTGTCGAAACTGATTTCTCGCCGCAGCAAATTATTAAAGCCTTGCTCGAAATCGAAATAAAGTTGGGAAGGGTGAGGGCCGGTCAATCGTACAGCAGCCGAATTATTGATATCGACATCCTGTTTTACGATGAAATTCAGGTTTCGGATGACAACCTGGTGATTCCCCATCCTCGCCTCCATGAGCGTAATTTTGTATTGCAACCATTAATGGCTATTGCTCCGGGTTTTATTCATCCATTACTGAAAAAACCGATATCGGAACTCATAAGTCTTTTGGCAGATGGAAGTGTGAATACTACGGTTATGGAGAAAAATGAGTTTAAAGAATGTATGAAACACCAAAACAGCATTGAATAAAGTTTGATGAATATACCATACAATTACATAGCTATCGAAGGTAATATCGGTGCCGGTAAAACTACACTGGCAACCCGTTTGTCAAAGCAATTCAATACGAGGCTGATATTGGAGCAGTTTGAAGACAACTCATTTCTGCCAAAATTTTATGAAGACCAGGCCAGGTATGCTTTTCCACTGGAGCTTTCGTTCCTGGCCGACCGGTTTCAGCAACTCAAAAGCCAGGTTGCCGTTCAGGATATGTTTCACCCGGTTACAATAGCCGATTATTTTATACTGAAATCGTTGATTTTTGCCAAGAAAACACTTAATGGTGAGGAGTTTACATTGTATTCGCGACTCTTTTCGATTATCGAAAATGTATTACCTAAACCCGATTTGCTGGTGTATCTTTATCTCGATATCGACAGGCTACAATCAAATATACGTATGCGTGGCCGTGCCTATGAGCTAAATATTGAAGATGACTACCTGCAGAAAATTCAGGAAGGGTATCTCGATTATATCAAGCAACAACAAGGGCTACGCGTATTGCTGATCGATGCCAATCAGCTGGATTTTGTAGCCCGTGAATCAGACTACCACAAATTAACGTCAATTATCCTGAAGGAATATCCAATCGGAATCCATCGTATTTCGCCCTGACGTTTTACAAATTAAAGATTAATTTACCCGTTTTAAAATTCCTGCAGATAAAGTAATTATTCCGATCTTTACCCGGATAAAACAAAAAGTAACGATGAATGTGGCCGGTATCATTATCATAATTATTCTTGCCGTGTTATTGGCAGGGGCACTAACTCTCTATTTTAAATTGTACCGGAAGTTGAAGTTGTTTTCACAAACTCAGAAAAACTTTACAGAAGAGAATGAACAACTGGTTGACGAACTCGACAGGGTTAAGGAAGAGTTACATCTGATACGGTTGAAAGCAGGGGAGTCGGACAGGCTGAAATCTGCTTTCCTTTGTAATATGTCGCATGAGTTGCGCACTCCCTTGCATGCAATAATGGGTTTTGCCGGATTAATAGCTAATCCGTCGATGCCAGAGGACGATAAAGTTACATATGCCAATATTATTAACCGGAATGTTGATTCACTTCTCGAAATTATAAATGATATTTTTGATATTTCCCAGTTCGAATCGGGCGTAACAGGTGTTGAAAATGAGCCGGTTAATATTAATGATCTTCTCAATTCGCTGCAAACATGGATAAACCTGGAGAAGTCAAATGTCGGTAAAGAAGATATTGTAGTGCGGGTGAATAAGGCAAATAAGGACCTTAATTTCTCGATTTCGACTGATGGCTATAAACTGAAAAGAGCCATGAGCCACCTGGTTTTTAACGCTTTGAAATATTCTGAGGAAGGCTATATCGAAATAGGGTATACCTTCAGTGGAAATAATGTTATCGACTTTTATGTAAAGGATGACGGTATCGGCTTTTCGAATGACAAGCTGGAAACCATGTTCTCGCGCTTCCGGCAGGTTGACGAAACTCCAACACGCCAATATGGCGGCCTGGGCCTGGGACTAACCGTGGCTCAGAAATTTGCCACCTTCCTCAATGGCCGCTTATGGGGCGAAAGTGAGCCCGGGAAAGGATCAACATTTTATATTTCAATACCTTATGTGAAAGCGGAGTAAGATTTAGCGGGCAAAAAAAAAGCTGCTCATTTGAACAGCTTAAGTCGGAGTGGTCAGACTCGAACTGACGACCACTTGCACCCCATGCAAGT
>CAZOXJ010000238.1:0-5559 GCA_964583325.1 uncultured Lentimicrobiaceae bacterium | reverse complement strand
GTTCAAATGCTTCGCGTTCAATTGCCTGCGGCGTTCAAATGCTTCGCGTTCAATTGCCTGCGGCGTTCAATTGTTTCGCGTTCAATTGCCTGCGGCGTTCAATTACCTGTTGCGTTTATTTGATCAAATGACTGACGGGTTGCGATTTTAAAATCCGTATTTATTCCTGCATGCACGGGTTTGGCTTTTATATTTTACGTTTTGCATCTTCAATCTTAACTGATCCAAATGCAATAAATGATAGTTCTTCCCTGTGCAAAACTCATTCATAACTTCTTGTTCTTAGCTTATTATCCTTTGAAGGATTGAATTATATTTGCGCTCGCATTATGGAAACAGAAGAAAAATATAACGAAGAGAGTATCCGGTCGCTCGACTGGAAGGAGCATATCCGGCTTCGTCCCGGTATGTATATCGGTAAATTAGGTGATGGATCATCGCATGATGACGGTATTTATGTGCTTATCAAGGAAGTTATCGATAACTGCATCGACGAGTTTACGATGGGGCATGGTAAAACGATTGAAGTTACTATTAAAGAGCATCTCGTTTCAATTCGTGATTATGGCCGGGGCATCCCGTTGGGAAAACTGGTTGAATGTGTTTCGCAGATTAACACCGGTGCAAAATACGATTCCAAAGTATTCAAAAAAGCAGTCGGGCTTAATGGTGTAGGAACAAAAGCGGTGAATGCCCTTTCAAGTTTTTTTACTGCACAGGCTATACGCGAAGGTCGAACCAATACTGTCGAATTTCACCAGGGAGTTCTTATCAGCGAAAGCGGCGAACAGCCAAGCGATCTCCGTAACGGAACGCTTATAACTTTTACACCTGATGTTCAGCTGTTTGGCAATTACCATTTCCTGAAAGAATATATTGAGGAAATGTTGTGGAATTATTGCTTCCTCAACAACGGTCTCACAATTATTTTTAACGGACAACGATACCTTGCGAAAAACGGATTGCTGGATATGCTCGAAAGGTCAAATAACGGGAATCCGGTTAATTATCCTATTGTACATATTAAAGACGAAGACTTTGAGTGCGCATTTACCCACAGCGCCAAACAATATGGCGAGGAGTATTATTCGTTTGTTAACGGTCAGCATACCACACAAGGTGGTACTCACCTTGCTTCGTTTCGCGATGCACTGGTAAAAACGATACGCGAATTTTTTGGCAAAGATTTCGAATACAGCGATATACGATCTTCGATTATAGCAGCTATTAGCATTAAAGTAGCTGAGCCTTTATTCGAGTCGCAGACTAAAACCAAACTGGGTTCGCAACATATTGAACCGGGTGGCATTACTATTAATAAATTTATTACCGATATTCTGAAGAAGAAACTCGACAACTTCCTTCACATGAATTCGGATACTGCCGAAGCACTTTACCGTAAAATTCTTCAGTCGGAGAAGGAACGCAAGGAGATGGCCAATATTAAAAAACTGGCCAAGGAAAGCGTTAAAAAAGTGAGTCTGCATAACAAAAAACTCCGCGATTGCCGGGTACACTACAACACCAACGAACAACGCCGGTTGGAAACTACATTGTTTATCACCGAGGGCGATTCGGCTAGCGGATCCATCACCAAATCGAGGGATGTGAATACGCAGGCCGTTTTCAGTCTGAAAGGGAAACCTCTTAATTGTTATGGAAAGAGCAAGAAGGTAGTATATGAAAATGAGGAGTTTAACCTTCTGCAATCCGCTCTAAACATTGAAGATGATATCGAAAACCTGCGTTACAACAATATTGTAATTGCTACGGATGCCGATGTTGACGGAATGCATATCCGATTGTTGTTGCTTACATTTTTCCTGCAGTTTTTCCCCGACCTGGTAAAATCGGGTCATGTATATATTTTGCAAACGCCGCTTTTCAGAGTAAGGAACAAGAAAAAGACCAATTATTGTTATTCGGAGCAGGAACGACAGGATGCTCTTAAGGAATTAGGTCCAAATCCGGAAATAACCCGTTTTAAAGGACTTGGTGAAATTTCGCCTGATGAATTCCGGAATTTCATAGGTTCCTCTATGCGCCTCGATCCGGTTATTTTAAAACATATTTCGGAGATTGAAGGCTTGCTTTCCTTCTATATGGGAAGTAATACTCCTGAACGTCAGTTGTTTATTATCGATAATCTACGCAACGAAGGAGAAATAGAAGAGGTGTTGCTCGAAGAGGTTGCTTAAAAAATAAAGCATCAAAGCTGAATTGACACCTGTATTTATATTAATTGAAGTGAACTTCATTCTGTTGATAGTTAAACAGATGAAGTTCATTTGCTTTTATACCGTGGTGCTTTTTGTTCAATCTTTTTTAACTATATCATAGGTTGTCGTGATTTTTACAATGAAATAACGTTATTGGTGTAAGCTTCTGCCACATTTAAATACCTTGATCCTGAACGAAATAATATTTCATAGCACTTCTGCCGTTTTTTTAGCGTACTTTTGCAGCCGATATCAGTCCGTGCAAAATAATTGAACACCGTTATGAATTCATGTGATTAGTTTGGTATATGGTAAAAATCTAAAAAACAATTTATGGCAAGACCACGTGAAACTTTTGGTAAAAGAGAAAATCGCAGTAAACAGGACAAAAAGAGAAAAGATAAAGAAGCAAAACGGCTTGATAAGAAAGAAGGCCGGGATGGCAATAATTTGGACGAAATGATCGCTTATGTTGACGAATATGGCCGAATTTCCTCCACTCCTCCCGATCTTACACAACGCGTAGTTATTAAAGCAGAAGATATTCAGATTGGTGTTCCCAAATATGTAGAGCCCGAAGCCGGCGAACTGATACGCACTGGCATAGTGGCATTTTTTAACGATTCGAAAGGCTATGGTTTTATTAATGACCTGGCATCAGGAAAAAGTGTATTTGTACATATCAACGGCCTTGCCGAACCTATAAAGGAAAATAATAAAGTTACCTTTGAAGTTGTAAACGGACCCAAAGGCCCGAATGCGGTCAATGTAAAACTGTTGAAATAAAATTCACCGGTTTCCTCTAAATTTGAGACAATTTTCTGAACACAAATTTTCTGATATCAGAACTTGGTTTTCTGATCGGGAAATATTGGGTTGCTTTGACCTCTGAGTCCAGACTATTCCGATACTTCTGGTAGCTTTTTATACCACATGTACCATTGCCTCATATAAATATCTTCACCTTTCTTGTTTTCAAGCTTTCTGGATTCATCAAGGGAAACCGGACTTGGGAGTAACACATCGTTACCTGGCTTCCAGTCAGCCGGAGTTAGTACATTGTGTTTTTCCGAGGTCTGCAGGGCTATAAGTGTTCGTTTGATTTCCTGCATATTCCTTCCTACATTGCTTGGGTAGTTGAAAATGGCTGACATTTTATTCTCGGGATCTATAATATACACAGCACGAATATCTCTTTTGATCGAGTTGTTGTTTTCCTCAATCATACCGTACAGTGATGATATTGTCAGGTCCGGATCCGAGATCAGGGGAAACCTTATTTTTGGAATTAATTTTCCGTCTATTTCAATCGCCTCCAACGAATGAATCCATTCGATATGACTATTGATGCCATCGGTTGAAAGAACCAGTAATGCAGTATTCAGTTTCTCAAAATCATTCTGCATATTTGCCAGTTCCATTATTTCGGAGCTACATACCGCAGTGAAATCAGCTGGATGACTAAAAATAATTTTCCATTTAGTCCAGTAATCATCCGGGAAAGTGATCATACCTGTAGTTGAGGTGCCTTTAAAAGCTGGCGCTTGCTGGCCCAGCATGGGAGTTCTTTGATTTTGAACTGATTGCGCGGTGACCGGGAAGTAGAGTGACCCCAGTGTTACCAACAATAGTAGTAGAGGTTTCATGCTGTTATAAATTAAATGGATAATACGTTTATTGCTTTGTAAACAAATGGATATATGTTAAGTTTTATATATTTATGAAGTCTATGATAATATTATTATTCAAATAATTAATAATTTCAATGATAACAGTACTTTCAGCCAGTGTGTTAATATGTTGTTAAAAACTAATGAAGTAACTTTAAGTTTGCAGAAACAAAAAAGGATGGGGTGGCTCCATGCCCATACCATAATTTTAAAGTAACAATTTTAATCTCTTATTTCATCACCCACCACCCCTGGCTTTTAGCAGGAACAGTTACTTCCAGATCAATAAAGTAGTTCCTGTCGGGGGAAAAGGTTGTGCTTTTCCCATGTTTATCAGTTACCTGTACTTTATCATGTAAACCTGTGTAATACAAATTGATACGCAGCGTTCGTTTAATTTCTGTATTCAATGGATTGTAAACCATCAGTAATCCTTTTTCCTCCCCGAAAGGATCAACATGTAAAATAGCATCGTAGTCCTTCCCGTCGGGACGGCGGATGTGGATAATGTCAGCATCAAGAATCCTGCGGTGCTTTTTATAGAAATCAACCCATGTTTTAACGATTTCGCGGGTTTCGGGTGTATCGTAAAGTTGCGGTCCGCGGTAGCAAGCCTGAACGCCGGCACCAAAAAGATTGGCAAGCCGCTGGTTGTAATGGGGGAGATGCTGGCTGAGCGGTTCGATAGTTGCGGCCTCGCCGCCGCCCTGGTATTCGACCAGAGGCACAAACATCCAACCCATCGAAGGTGTTTTGTCCCATGTGCCGTCGTAAATATTCTGACGCTCAATTATTTCCTGTTGCTCGCGTGGCAGCGACCAGTTTGTTTCGCGGTAGCCCATCCCTGATTTGTTGCTGCCGGCCAGGTAATAATAGTCGGGAACATTTAGATAAATTCCCTGGATGCGGCACCATTTATAAAATTCAGAAATGGTCCGGTATTGGTTCCATTGCGAATCGCCAAGGCCTTTATGCCCAGGATGCGACTCCGATGCACAAACATCGCCAGGGTACGAACCGTCATGCTCAAGAATATCGAGACCGGTTTCTTCATAAAAACGATACAGATTTTTAAAATATTCCTGTCCCCATTTGCTTTCGATGCAGGGTGAATTGCCAAATGTAGGTTTCATTCCTGCAGGCATTACAACATCGTTAGTTGCGTCGATGCTCCGGCTGGCAAGCAGTGAATATCCTCCCAAAGCAATTCCTTTGCTGTGTGCATAATCCGATAATTGCTTCATTCGTAAGAGGTTGGAAGCTGAGCTGTCTTCAATATTAAAACCACTTCCAAAAGTCATAATCACCATTTCGAATCCAACCTCAGCACATTGATCAACTGCCTTTTTAACTGATTGGTCATCGGCCATGCGCACGTGCATCAGTACCGGATTTTCGGTAACCCAGGGAGCCATGGCGCGCATCATTCTGCGGTGTCCCAGTGTTTTACGTTCACGATCGTAGCTGTCGTTAACCAGTTCCCAGGTGCGGAACGATTCAAAAGTTTCATCTTTCCCAATTTGTTGCTCCGGGCCATATTTCGGATAACATTCGAGCAGGCATGGCATGAGGCGGTTGTAATTAACCTGTGTAAGATACAGGGAATCAAGGCTCCAACTATAGGAAGATTTTTCGGAATTTTCGGAACTCATACCTCCGAACTGGTAATC
>CAZOXJ010000237.1:0-5580 GCA_964583325.1 uncultured Lentimicrobiaceae bacterium | reverse complement strand
TTCTGGAGAAGAATGGGGAAGGAATTCTTAATATAGAAATGAAATAACAACTAATGCCAATAAATTGGAATATGAGCGGTCTGCAAGACCCAGCGATTATTCCAGTTTGAACTACATCCCGGTTAGATTCTGCAGTAAATGGTGTTTTTTTTCTCTATGTATTTTCCGCCAGTTTTAGAATGCTATCCACTGAATAACAGATCGTTAAATAAGTAAAATTCAAATACAAAAAGTGGATATATAGGCAGGCAAATATAAGAATAATGGTGAAAGAAAAATCTGAAAAATGGAAATTCAAAATAGACTTGCAAAGGTGTTTGTTAAAAGCTATCCCGCAGGGATTTAGTTCAACAGCGCATATAATCAATGCAAATCAGCCGCATGAGTTCATATCCGAAAATTCGGGAAATGAAATTGCACTGATTCCATACAGATCCGCGATAAACGGGTTAAGGAGATTAAACAATAAGAGGATTACACATGTTAATTACTTAAAATTTAAATAATGGACACGCCAATATTATTTTGGATTCTTTTTAATGCTTTTGTATTGCTTATGCTGGCGCTCGATTTGGGCGTTTTTAATCGCAAGTCGCACGTAATTTCAATAAAAGAAGCGATTAGCTGGACTTTTGTATGGATAGCGCTGGCTCTGATTTTCAATGTGATTATCTACTTCTGGAGGGGACAGCAGCAAGCGTTAGAGTTTTTTACCGGGTACCTGGTCGAAAAGGCATTGAGCATTGATAATATCTTTGTATTCATAATGATTTTCTCCTATTTCCAGATACCCGCCAAATATCAGCATAAAGTACTTTTCTGGGGAATTATCGGAGCATTGATCATGCGGGCTATTTTCATATTTGCAGGTGTTGCCCTTATTGAGAAGTTCCACTTCACCATTTACATTTTTGGTGTTGCTTTGGTTTACACTGGTTATAAAATGTTTAGTCATAGCGATGTTAAGATTGATCCTGAAAAAAATCCAATAATCAGACTGTTTAAAAAATTAATGCCGGTAACACATGATCTCCACGAGGATAAGTTCTTTGTAACCATCGACCATAAGCGATTTGCAACACCCTTGTTCCTTGTACTGCTGCTGATCGAAACTACCGATGTTATTTTTGCTGTGGATAGCATTCCGGCCATACTTGCTATTACCCAGGATCAGTTTATCGTTTATACATCCAACATTTTTGCGATTATGGGATTACGTTCACTCTATTTTGCATTAGCCGGAATAGTGCATCGCTTTTGGTTATTAAGCTATGGACTTGCGGTTGTGCTTGTGTTTGTAGGGATTAAAATGTTAATGATCGATTTTTATAAAATCCCCATCGAATGGTCGTTGATTTTTATTGCAACCGTCATAGCAACAAGCGTTTTCTTTTCATTAAAAATAACCAAGCCAAACAAATCCGATCAATAAATGGTATTAGCAACTGAATTTTGGAGTTTTTTTGATGCACATCATATTATTGAGTGGGGTGGACTGATCTTGGTTATAGCAATCATTTACATCGAAACAGGATTTTTTCTGGGTTTTGTTCTTCCTGGCGGCGACTATATGCTTTTTGCAACGGGTATATTCTGTGGAACTCATTTCCTGGATATTCCTTTATTCTGGCTTGTTTTAGTGCTTATTACTGCCGCTTTTCTGGGCGACCTTACCGGGTATTTCAAAGGGAAATGGTTAGGTGGAAAGTTATTTACCGATAATAAATCACGTTTCTTCAAGGTTGAATATCTTGAAAAGGGCAATGGCTTTTATACTAAATATGGCATTTGGGCTTTTGTTCTTGGACGATTTATGCCGGTAATACGTACATTAGTGCCAATGATAGCCGGCGCTTCATCAGTTCCTTTTAAAAAATTTCTACTCATCAATTTTTTCGGAGCAACAGCCTGGGTAGGAACACTTGTACCTCTTGGCTATTTTATAGGTAATGCATACCCTGATATTCTCAATTATTCTATTTTTATAATGATTATTTTTGTTGGAATTGCATCATTCCCTATGTTAAAGATCTTGCTTACCAAAAAATCAAAATCATGAAAATACTCCAAAGTAGTATCGGGAAAGGCCAGTGTGAAATTTCTTTACTATCATACCCCTTGTGTTATGCTGATTTCAGCTATCCTGGTTAAAATTAAAACCGAAAGGAATGCCTGCCATCACTATTTATAGCTTCAATCAATGCTTATAATTAATTGAAAACTGAATGAATAATGAATGTTAATTAGCTCAAAGAGAATTGTATGGTTAACCACTAAAAAACTTTTGTTATGAGAAAACAATTGAAATTAATTCTGCCATTAATGATTATGGTATTATTCATTTCGTGCAGTGAAATGAGTAAAAAAGTTGAGGATCAACTTAATGATTTGACTAACAAGGCCCAAAGCCTGGATTCTTTAGTAAATAAAGAGATTGATAAAGTCATGGAACTTGATTCAATCATTAATCTGGAAGGCAATAAAGTGAAAGTGCTTGATTCTCTGATTAACAAATCTTCGTCGAGAATTGACTCAATTGCTAAAGAAAAAATCAGATCTTTAAAATAGGTCAACAAATAATAAACCTGATGAAAGGATGAAACGAGCCATGACAACAAATCGTCACAAAAAGGGGTGATTATTTATGGTGAGTTCCATGTGATCCGTAAAAATTAAAAAATATACAGGTGAAAAAAATAATCATTTCAGCGTTTATAACATTTATGCTCTCAGGCTGGGCATCATCCATAAAAGCCCAGGCTCTTATTGATCTGGAATCAGGCCTTGTTTTTACAGGGTATAATGATGTTCGCATTCCGGGCGATGAGGGGACTTTCTTTTCGTTAAAAGACGATTTGATTCCGAAGGCAGAGTTTTTCTACAGGCTAAGATTGAATTATACCATTAAATCACGTCATACATTTTCGTTGCTATATGCTCCTCTCGAAACTACATCAGAAGGCAGTGTAGCAAATGACATTTTCTTCGAAGGAGTTGTATTTCCTGCCAATACTGAACTTGTTGGTACCTATAAATTCAATTCGTACAGGCTCACGTACCGTTACGATATTGTGCAAAAACCCAGGTTTGAGTTTGGTTTGGGGCTCACTGCAAAAATCAGGGATGCTGAAATTGCACTTTCTTCACCCGGATTAGCTTCTTCGAAAACTAACGTGGGATTTGTGCCTATTATTAATTTCAGGCTTTTGTGGAAGATTGATGATAAGTTTGGTCTCCTTCTGGATGGAGATGCACTTGCCGCACCCCAGGGGAGAGCTGAAGATGTTCAACTTGCTGCAACATATACGCTGTCGGACAACTTTAGAATACGGGCAGGATACCGGATACTGGAAGGCGGTGCTGATAATGATGAAGTCTATAATTTTGCTTTATTCCATTATGCTTCTGTTGGCGTATCCTACACGTTTCAAAAATAAAACAAACCGCAGTGTTCGTTTATCCTGCTGACATTCTTTGCAGTATTTCATCATCGTTGAACTGATAATCGAATGGGTTAAATGTTGCATTTTAATCCTGTTTGGGGGTATCGTCATGCTCCATATCACTCAAATGAAGATTGAGTGCTTTAACCGAAATCTGAATTTCATAAATAGAAATCCCCAGCGATAAGATCATCATAATCAGCGCAATGCCAAAAATCCAAACCGCTACAAGCAGCTGTCCGACAAATATCAGGAACATAGTTGCGACACACAGGAACAGACTGGTGACGCCTAAAATCTGCATGTTTTTAGTTAAATAGAGGCGTTTGCGCAGGTTCGCAATCTGGCTTTTTAAGAGCTCGTTCGGATTGGCTTTAAATTTTTCGTGCAATCCACGTATCAGCGTTGCATAACCTAAAAACCGGTTGGTATAGGCTAACAGTATCAGCGAGATAGCCGAAAACAATAATGCCGGTGTGGTAAGTGTAATTTGCTCGTGCATTTTCGTATTTTTTCTTAAAGGTATTAAAACCTTTCAAATTTTCATGTCCAAACGTGATTATATAAATTCTGGTTTAATTTTTGCAGATAAATAGCAACGCTGATCGTCCACCAAAAGGCACAAATCATGAAAAAACCGGGTCAGAAAAGTAAAGGTTGCTTACTATTACGAACTACCTTTGCAATTATAAATTGATCATTTTTTAGAATGAAAAGCTTACCTCACGCCAAAATTATGAATTTGAATTTTTCAGTTTTACTGCTTTCTTTTATCTTAATTACCTCTTCCTTATTTGCTCAGGAAAAAACTAAAAAGCAGGAAAAAGAAGAGCAACGCCTCGAATTACAAGCTGCAATTGAAGCAATAATAACTTCAAAAACGTTTAATTTCCAGCCAGGCACAGCCGCTGCACAGGGATTCAGGCCCGTGGGTATTTCGTCGGAGCACAATTATGTAAAGTTTCGGCCTGATTCCATCGTAAGTAAACTCCCGTTTTTTGGTCAAACATATGGAAGCATGGCCTTTGGTGGCGACGAAGGGCTTAAATTCGCAGGTGTACCCGAAAACTTTACCGTTACGAAAAAGAAAAAAAATATAAGGGTTAACGCGCTTGTTAAAAGCGAGGTAAATGTCCATCGGCTGATTCTTACCGTTCGGTTTAATGGAAAAGCAACACTTTCGGTCAGCAGCAATAACAGGAGTCCGGTTACTTTCGAAGGCTGGATTTCGGTTGATGAAATTCCGGAGGAGATGCCCTGATTTTTAAGATAAAGTCACTGCGTACTAATAATCTGATGCTATGCGACTTGTTTCTTTGCGCCTCGTGCCTTTGGCCTGATAGGTTGCAGTAAATAAAAAACGTAGGATGTACTAATTTATTGATACAGCAAAACCAACAAACAACAACGGAATATGAAACAACTTTTTATAATAATCCTTACAGGTTTAGCTTGTTTTGCACATGGTCAGGACAAATACAATTATGTTAATTTTAACAAGTTGACAGAAATTGCTGGAACCGAATATGTTATCGCGACAATTGAAAATCGGGGCAAAATTGAAACCAATAGTCAATATTTGCTGTTCATTAACACTCAAAACGGAAATACAAAACAGATTGACTTTCCTAAAGATGCATACATCGACAAAATTCAACAGGTTAAAATCGACAGCTTAGGAATCAACATACTATTTGTTGCTGCCAGGACAGTTAACTTAGACAATAATAACAAAGGTATTGACTGGAACGATCCACAACAAATTATCATTCTGTCAACTGATGGCCAGGAAAGGACACAACTCACCGATGACAATTTTTTTGTCCGTACCTGGATAATCAGCAATCATACTGCTGCAATAGTTATCACAGGATACTACGACACAAACAACAACGGGAAATACGACAAGACTGACAAGAGCGAAATCATAATCTACGACTTGAAAACATTAAAACTGATAAGCAGAATATAGGTAGCTTCAGCAGTTTATGAACAGAAATGTTTAAGCAAATAAAAGTTAAAATTATTGATAACTAGTTCATTACATTAGTTCCGTTATTGTAAATGCGCTGCAAATTCCGTTTCACCACATTTTGTAATTAACTTTGTATATCCGTATTTTGAAACTGTCACCAAT
>CAZOXJ010000236.1:0-5607 GCA_964583325.1 uncultured Lentimicrobiaceae bacterium | reverse complement strand
GAGCATCGCGTCTTTACAGGCGCATCACTTAGAGACGCGAGCATCGCGTCTTTACGCAGAGCCATATTATTCGTAATTTTACACCATTAATCTAATTCAGCATGAAAACAACGGCAATTCTGTTTAGCATTATTTTTATGACACTAGCCACATTCAGCCAGCAGCCCACATCTTCAAGCCTTGGTAATCTCCGTAAGATGAAATCCACAGAAACCGGGCTCATCATCGAAACCAGTTTTGGCAATGCCCAGGTGATAGTTTATAATTCATCCGTGGTTCGGATACGGGTTACAAAGGGCGAATTTGAACCCGATTTCTCATACGCCGTTGTTGCAAAACCCGATAAAACCAGCTTCAGAATACTTGAAACAGAAGGACTTATTACGGTAATCACCGATTCGGTAAGACTTGATATTTCAACAAACCCGGTACGATTTAAATTTCGGAATCAACAAAAGCAGGTAATAAATGAAGATGACTCTTTCGGTACTACCTGGGTTGGCGACGAGGTTACCACATTTAAAAAACTTCAGGAAGGAGAGAAATTTATCGGTCTGGGCGAAAAAACCGGCAATCTCAATCGCCGCGGCGAAGCCCACACCAACTGGAATACCGACAATCCCGGTTACCAGGTGGATGATGATGACCTGTATTCATCTTTTCCGTTTTACATCGGTATTCATCACGGACTTTCGTACGGGATTTTTTTCGACAATACATACAAAAGCCTTTTCAATTTCGGAGCATCCAACGACAGGTTTTCGTCTTTCGGCGCTGATGGCGGCGAAATGAACTACTATTTTATTTATGGAAGCAACATCAGGCAAATAATTAACCAATATACCCTGCTTACCGGAAGGATTAATATTCCGCCTATGTGGTCACTCGGATTTCATCAAAGCCGGTGGAGTTATTATCCCGACAGTGAAGTACTTAACCTGGCACATACTTTCCGCGAAAAGAAGATCCCACTTGATGTAATTCACCTAGATATTCATTTTATGGATGCCTATAAAATTTTTACCTGGCATCCTGAGCGCTTTCCAAATCCTGCCGGAACACTTGGCAAACTCAAAACAATGAATGTTCACACCACCGTAATTGTAGATCCCGGTATTAAAGTGGAGAAAGGCTATAAAGCGTATGAAGAAGGCGTTAAAGAAAATTATTTCATCAAATATCCTGACGGACAGGATTATACCGCGCAGGTTTGGCCGGGATGGTGTCATTTCCCTGACTTTACGAAGCCGGTTGTGCGCAAATGGTGGGGCGATAGTTTTGCACCTTTGGTAAATGACGGCGTGGAGGGTTTCTGGACCGATATGAACGAAATCGCTTCGTGGGGCGGTGGTTATACGCCATCGTTGGTACAGCTCGACTGGGATGGACGCTTTGCCAGTTATCGCAAGGCAAAAAACGTTTATGGAATGCAGATGTCGCGCAGCACATACGAAGGCACACGCAACCTGATGAACGGAAAGCGTCCGTTTACCTTAACCAGGGCTTCATATGCCGGGGCACAGCGTTATACCGCCATCTGGACCGGCGATAATGTTGCCAGCGATGCACATATGATGCTTGGTTGCCGGCTGGTTAACTCACTAGGAATCACAGGAATGGCTTTCGCCGGAGTTGATGTGGGTGGTTTTATCGGAACGGCATCACCCAATCTATTTGCGAGGTGGCTTACTATAGGTACTTTCACTCCCTTTTTCAGAGTGCACAAAGCCAGCAACGAAAATCAGTCCGAGCCGTGGAGTTACGGCGAAGTTGTCGAAAATATTTCGCGCAATTACATTTCGCTCAGGTACCGCTTACTGCCATACCTGTATTCCGCTTTCGCAGAAGCGTATAAAACAGGAATTCCGGTAAACCGAACAATGGTAATTGACAACACAACCGATGAAAAATGCTGGCAACCTGCTTATCAGCATCAGTTTATGTTTGGGCCATCCATTATGGTGGCACCGGTTGAAAGCACAAAGGAAATCACGAAAGTGTATTTGCCCGAAGGCGAATGGTACGACTTTTTCAATGGAACGAAATACGACGGCAATCAGGAAATATTTATTGAATGCCCATTGGATAAGCTTCCTGTTTTTGCCAAAGGAGGAAGCATTATCCCTATGCAAACGTTAATACAAAGCACTTCGGAGAAACCGTCGGATACACTTTTCGTTCACATCTATTATGGAAACAAAGCATCCGTTTATACGTATTACGAAGATGATGGCGAAACCTATTCGTACGAAAAAGGAAGTTTCCTTGAGACGGAAATGAGCTTCGACCCTACAGCAAAGAAGATTGTTATACAATCTCTTACAGCTAAATCATACACAAGTAAGTTTAAAACCATCTCGGTTATTCTTCATGGTTTTGAAGCTGTTTCCGGTCAAATGGATTTGAATGGAAAACGCTATTCTCCAAAAGAAACTGAAATCGATTTTTTCAATTCGATAGAGCCAACCGATCCATTGTGGTTCGAAAGCCGTAAAATGGAGCAAAAAGTGTTGGTAATCGATGGCATTATTGCCAATAAAGAAGTAGAGATTTCCTGGTAAAAATCAGGTCACTTTTGCAAAAGAAGGCTGGTATTATTTACCGGCATTTTTTAATTCATTCATTTTTATACATTTAATAAAAACCATATGGGCTGATAAAGCGCAAACTACGAAACCATAATAACCATCAAGAAAACCGAGTTTAAAAATATAGTCACGTTTAAATTTCCAGATGCTTTTGAAAACGGCAATAAATAAAGATGATTTTTTCCCTTTCATAATTCCCTCATTTGCAGCTATTTCCGAGAATTTATTGATCTGATCGAGGTGCTGCCGGATTGAATAATAAGAATAATGAAGTAAGTCGCCTTTCAGTTTTTCGATTGTGGCATTATCCTGCATTTTAACACTTTCGTGAAGATTAATGCCGCTCCAGTTGCCTTTCCTCCGGTCCCACAAACGTAGTTTTGTATCCGGATACCAGCCGCAATGCCTTATCCATTTCCCGATATAATTTGTAAGCCTGTTAAATGAGTATCCATCGGCTTTCCAGTCATTTTTCGCAGCGAGTATCGAAATCCGAAGCTCATCCGAAAGCTGTTCATCTGCATCCAGCGATAAAATATAGTCGTGATTTGCCTGCGCCACAGCCCATGTTTTCTGCTGCATAAAACCGTCGAAAGCATGCTGCAAAACCCTGGCATTGAACGGAGCACATAGTTTTTCGGTGTTATCAGTCGAATTTGAATCGATTATAACAATCTCATCAGCAATACCTTCGAGAGACTGAAGGCAGCGCACTATATTTCTTTCTTCGTTATAAGTGATGATAACCGCCGAAATTCTGACCATCGATTGCTTGTTGTTTGTGCAAATATCTGATTATTTCGGCAAACGGTAACTTATAAAATTCTGAAATATGATTAACGATAGGCCAGAAACTATAACAGAATAAAAAAAATCCCCTGACTTTTGATCCGGGGACTACTTATTCTGTTTAAAATTATTGATTTTAACCTTTTAGAATGGGCGAGGGGCGACATGGCGAGGGGCGATACTCATATATTACGTATCGAAATATGAGCCTCAATCTTGGATTCTTCCCTCCCTGCATGATGCAGTCAGGCAGGCGTCTTCGGACTTCCGTCTTCCGACTTTTTATGGTTTAGATACTATTCCAGCTCCTCAAGATGGTGGCTTTCAGCCTGTTCAGTATTTTCAAAAACAATTACCGAATTAGCGGGATTATTCAGCCATTTCGCATTTCTGAGTTTATCAAACCGGATTGAACCTGTTATATACTTCCTGCTCTGACTGTTATATGTCTCGTCTATGGCTATAAAATCATGCTGATCAATATCTTCCATGTTTTCACAGCTCACGTAAACACGCAGCACATGATCGTTCGAAATACAATAATCGACCCCGGTGCGTGATTTTTTATACTCATATTTATAACCATAACGTAATGCAGCAATATCGCTGAGCACAGCCGAAGATGTCGGGTAACGGCCTGCGCCTTTTCCATAAATAAACTGTTCGTCAGCCAGGCGCGTTCCGATAATTACACCGTTAAATTCGAAGCGAACATTAAAAAGCTGGCTCCTCGGTCCCACGAAAGTTGGCAGCACATAAGCAGCCACATCCGTATGATTTACACGCCGGGCGCGGGCTACAAGTTTTATGCTGAAACCTTTTTCTTTTGCATAAACACTGTCGGCAGGGTGTAACTGAGTGATTCCCTTACACATAATATCATCCGGTTCCGAAATGATGCCATAAGCGTGGTTAAGGATAATTGTAAGTTTATTGGCAGCATCCGTTCCCTGAACATCAAGCGTGGGATCACTTTCAGCAAACCCGAGCTGCTGGGCAAGTTTTAATGCCTCGTCGTAAGCCATACCATCCTCATTCATGCGGGTGAGAATGTAATTGGTGCTGCCATTGATGATTCCTGTTACTGAATTGAGCATGTCGTTATCATAATACTCTTCGAGGTTTCGGATAACCGGAATACTGCCACATACAGCAGCTTCGTATAGGAAGGAAGTATTATTATCTGCCTGTAATTTAAGCAGTTCAGCCAGATGAGCAGCAATCATTTTCTTATTGGCACTCACAACCGCTTTCCCGCTTGCAAGCGAAGTTGAAACAATATGCCAGGCAGCATCGGCATCATCAATCAGTTCAACCACCACGTTGATTTCCGGATCGTTAAGAAGCTGATCAGCATCGGCAGTAAACAATTCTGATGGAGCGTTTCGTTTTTTATCCGGATGTTTTATACAAATCCGCTTGATTTCAGCCTGTAAAGTCGGAGTTTGCTTTAATACGCGGTAAATTCCTTCACCTACCACGCCAAAGCCAAATAATCCGATGATAAGTTTTTTATCGTATGTCATGTTTGTTGTGTTGTGTTGTGTTTATTTTGTGTGTTTTAAAAGGACAGGAGTCAGAAGTCGGAAGACGGAAGTCGGTAGCCAATTATTAGCAATTTTAATTTATTCCAACATGATCTGTTAAAGAAGGTAATTAACAAATCATCAAATTACAGAATTGTCTAATCATCCAATTGCCGAATTGTCAAATTGCCTAATTGTCAAATTATCAAATTGAACTAACTCCGAATCCTCTCAAACGCCTGTTTCAAATCATCTATCAGATCTTCGGCACCTTCAATTCCACACGAAAGTCTTATCAATGAATCATTTATACCCGACTCCAGTCTTTTTTCGCGGGGAACTGATTTATGCGTCATTTGTGAAGGATGGCAGAGCAAACTTTTGACGCCACCCAGGCTTTCGGCCAATTTGAAATATTTTGTGGAAGTAACAAAAGCCAAAGCTGCTTCTTCGGTATCGTTTTTAAGGGAGAAAGAAATCATCCCGCCAAATAAGCCATTTTGCTGCACTTTGGCAATTTCATGGTTTTTATGCGATGAAAGCCCGGGATAGTTAACATGATCCACATCAGGATGCGAATTAAGAAAAGCGGCTACTTTTACAGCATTTTCGCACTGACGCTCAACGCGAAGAGCAACCGTTTCGATACCCCGGATTACCAGCCAGCAATCGTGCGGGCCCAAAACTCCGCCGGATGAATTCTG
>CAZOXJ010000235.1:3587-5608 GCA_964583325.1 uncultured Lentimicrobiaceae bacterium | reverse complement strand
ATTCCGACTTATTTATATCTTTATCCCCTCTATCTGAATGTTAAAATCCTGCTGTTTATGAAACAAATATCCTTACTGTTCCTGCTTGTTTGTTTGTCGGTTTCGGCTGCTTTTGCCGGTCCTTACGACGATCTGATTAAAAAAGCAGGTGATAAAAAGTCGTTTCCTGGCTCGAATGTGCTGGTGATTTTCGACAGCACACGAGTTGAAATGATGGAAACCGGGCTGAGCCATAACTACATACACCGGCTTTACAAAGTGCTTACTCCCGAAGGCGCTAAAACTTTATCGGTGATTAAATTCGATTACGATCCGCTTTCGGCCTGGTCCGAAATACGTGGAGTAACTATTTATCGTGCTGATGGTTCGCTGACAGTTGTCGATATTTCCAAAGTCCTCGATTATCCCCAACCGGCACGAGCTATTTACTGGGGCGCAAGGGAGAAAATGATCGAAGTCGGACGCCTCGAACCCGGGGATGCTGTAGAAGTTCACCTGTACCGCAAAGGTTTTACATACGCACTACTTACCGGAGAGGGTGATGACGACAGATATATACCACCCATGAAAGGCCATTTTTATGATATCGTTCCGTTTTACGGCAGCGATCCGGTTCTTTTAAAAGTTTACCAGATCAGTGTGCCGGATACAAAAATGCTGCAATTCGAAGTTTATAACGGTGAAGTTTCCTCAAAAATGTGGCGTAAGGGCGACAGGCTGATTTACACTTTTGCCAAAAAGGATATGCTGCCTTTCAAAGCCGAGCCCCGCTCAGTGGATCCATCGGATATTGCGCCTAAATTATTGATGAGCACCAGCCCCGACTGGCAGTCGAAAAGCACCTGGTTTTACGGTGTGAACGAAGATTATAAAAGCTTTGAAGCCAATGATGATATCCGCAAAAAAGTAAATGAATTGCTTCGTAATGCCCGTACCGAGCTCGATTCGGTTACAATACTCACACACTGGGCCGGCGACGAAATTCGTTATTCGGGAATAAGCATGGGTGTTGGCGAAGGTTACACGCTGCATACCGGCGAAATGAATTTTACTGACCGTTGCGGAGTATGTAAGGATAAAGCCGGAATGCTGATCACCATGCTCAGGGCTGCTGGATTCGAAGCATACCCGGCTATGACCATGGCTGGTTCACGAATTGATTACATTCCTGCCGACCAGTTTAACCATTGCGTTACAGTTGTTAAAAGCAAAGCTGATGGCAAATACCATTTACTTGATCCAACCTGGGTGCCTTTTGTTCGCGAACTCTGGTCGAGTGCCGAGCAACAGCAGAATTACCTTATGGGCGTTCCCGAAGGTGCTGATCTGGCTGAAACACCAATCTCCAATCCTTCGAACCATTACCTGCGTATGAGTGGAATGACTAATATTTCAGCCGATGGAACCCTCGAAGGCGAATACAATGTAATGGCCGAAGGGCAGACCGATGCGGCAGTACGTGGTATGTTTACCCGTGCGTATATGGCCGACTGGGCTGCGAATGTTGAGAAAGAAGTTTTACGCATTTCGCCACTGGCACAATTGGTTAAAGTTACCTACGACGATCCTTACGAATACCTGAAAGGGCCTATCCAGATGCATTTCCGTATCCGGATTCCTGATTATGCAACGGTTGCCGGAGATGAACTTATTTTTTCACCTTTCCTGGCAAAAGGATTTATGAAACGCGCCATGCCACACACCTCGTTCGATACCGGTCTGAAAAGCCGGAAATTTCCGTTCCGCGACCGCACCTCACATACTGTTGAAATCACCGAGAAAATTACCCTTCCGGGTATCAAAGAAATTGTTTATTCACCGGCTCCTGCTTCGGGCGATGGGAGCGGAGCCCAGTTTTATGGCATCGTGAAAATGGAAGAAAATGCGCTCAAATTTGCATTTAATGCCACGTATCCGAAACGTATTTACCAACCCGAAGACTGGGAATCATTCCGCAATGCAGTGGATGGACAGGAAACCTTTTCGGCTGAACCGGTGATTGTTAAGATTAGGTAGAAATT
>CAZOXJ010000235.1:0-3487 GCA_964583325.1 uncultured Lentimicrobiaceae bacterium | reverse complement strand
AATTCTTTTTATAAGTCTTGCATCCGGAGCCCAGGAAATAACGTCCGATGCCGTTTACCAGGAACAGACCAAAGAATACACATTAAACAAAGATGGCAGCTGGTCGTATCATTACAGCCATAAGCTGTTGATTAATTCCTATTTTGCGTTTCATAACCTGTACGGCGAGGATTTTATTGTTTACGATCCTGCCTTTCAGAAACTGAAAGTAAACCGTTCGGTCACTACCATGGCTGATGGCAAGCAGGTAGCTTCGCCCGAAAATGCGTACAATGAAGTACTTCCCGTTTTTGCCGCTAATATTCCGGCATGGAACCGCCTGCGCGAAATGGTTGTAACCCACACTGCTCTCGAACGCGGCTCAGTGATTGATTTTGATTATACACTCACTTCAGCCAAAGATTATACACAGGCTATGATGGGCAACGAACAGTTGCTGATGAATTCGCCATTGAAAAAACTGACATTTATATTGATTGTGCCTTCGGGAGCCTCTGTAAACTTCGAACAGTTCAATGTTACTGGTAAGCCTGCAGTTGTAAAATCGGGGGGTAAAACTTCATATACCTGGACACTCACGGATTTGCCAGCCGCTTTGCGCGAAGATTTCAGGCCACGCGAGCAGCAGAACAGACCAAGAATTGTGTTTGTTGCCAGTCCCAAAACAGCGGATGCAATAAGCGGGTTTGCTACGCAGGAAGCTTTCAAATGCGAAATTACCCCTGAAGCAAAAGCTAAAGCAGCCGAAGCTGTTTCAGGAATCGACAACCCATTGCTCAAGACACTGAAACTTCAGGAAATGGTTGCCAACGAACTGAATACCTGGCAGGTTCCTTTGCAATTCAGCGGTTATAAAGTAAGGGCTATTAGCGCAATTTGGCAAAGCAACGGGGGTACTGAAGCTGAAAAGGCGGTGTTGCTAACTGCTATGCTTCGCGCGCAGAATATTCAGGCTGAGCCGGTTGCAGTAGTTCCCGAACGGTATTATTCCAAAAAAGTTTCCTCACCGGCTTTGATAGAGCGTTTCCTAGTGAAAGTAAGTTTACAGGGAATGGATCCCATTTTTCTTTCGACAACTCAATCCGACCAGCAGGATGTTAGCTACACGCTCGGAGGCAAAAGGGTTATTTCACTCGTACCGGGCAAATCGCAGCCAGCGGAAGTTATCGCCGAATCAAAAAACAGCCTGGCACTTTCAGGTAACCTTGAGTTGAATACTGATCTGAGTTTAAAAGGCAACCTTAACCTCGAACTCGGCGGCCGTTTAAATCCATGGCTGAAACTTCAAAAAGACACAGCTTTCGCTACAGCAATGCTTTCGTCAGCCATGGGGAAAAGTAAAATTACCGGTGTTGTAAAAGGCAAAACGGATATGGACCTTTCATCGTTCAGCTTTACTTCCGAAACAAATTCCTATGCCAGTGAAAAAGCAGCTCATATTTTCATGAAACTTCCTGCAGTCGCGTCTGGTTCCGACAGCTGGCACATGACCGAGTTGTTAAGTAAACGTGCCGAACCCCTGGAGATACCTTTCGCGATACACGAATCATACGATATATTTATAACTCTGCCCGAAGGCATGATAATGGTTTCGCCAGAAGTAAAACTTACTATGAATAACGAATTCGGAAGTATTGATATGTCGGTTACACCCAACGGCAACCAGTTGCATATCATCCGGAAAATCAATATTTTAAAAACCTATGTTCCGGTCGAAAAGTACGATACCTTTAAAATGCTGATCAACGGCTGGAACAATAAAAAATACAGGGAAGTTGTGCTGAAGAAAGGCTGATAATCCTTCTTTTTAAAATCATTGTGCATTTCTTTCAGTTCCTATGCAAGCCCTTTGCCGGAACAGGAAAGGGGAATACAATATTCTATTTGCGGCAAAGTTTATAACTGTTTATTGAAAAACTTTGCTTATGTTTGTTGTAAACACAGGCAAATCAATGATTTCAATTCCGAAAATCATAAAGTTAGTGGTTGTGGCAGTATTTTTACTGGTACAACAGATCTCATTTTGTCAGGATAAAACCTTAGCCGATTCATTAATGCTTCATTTAAAAGCAGCAGAAAGCGATTCGGCCAGCATCTATATCAATATTGAATTATCCCGTTTTTATACAACTTCTGATTTATCGAAAGCACTTGAATACGCCGAAAATGCTGTTGAACTGGCTGAGAAATCGGGGAATGCAGAAATACTCTCCAAATCTCTTAATAATATTGGCAATGTTTACTTTAACCAGGGTTTTTTCGAACTTGCCCTGGCACAGTATTACCGGAACCTCGAAATTCAAAAGAGCGCAGGCAATGAAAAGGGAATGGCTTCGGCGCTTATTAACATTGGAGCTATAAGTTTGAATATGAATAATTTTGAACAGGCGAAGGACAAATTTACTGAGGCGTTAAAAACATTTAAAGAACTTGAACGAACATCAGTGAATAAAAAATACAGTGCCGAAATTATCTCAAGCTACAACAACCTGGGTATTGCCTGCCAGAACCTGAAAGAGCTTAAACAAGCGGAAATATATTACCAAACCGGCATTGATCTGGCGCGAAAGTCTTTAGATAATTCAAACCTTCTGGCAAATCTGTTGAATAATATTGCCAGCTTGCTTCTCGATCAAAATCAACCTGATGAAGCCTTAGGACCTATAAGCGAAGCGCTCGATATCCGTATGCAGATTGGAGATAAAAACGGTCAGGCTCAGTCGTACCGAATGTTAGCTGTATATTATATTGAAAAGGGAAACTCTGACAAAACGCTTGAATATCTTTACAAAGGATATGACCTGGCACTAGCAATCGGTAATATTTCGCTTCAATCGTTTCTGGTAAACAAATTATTTATCGAGTACGACAAAACTGGTAAATCGGATTCGGCTTTAAAGTATCACGTTATCCTTACATCGCTCGAAGCCGAGATGAATAATCAGGAAACCCAGCGCGAGCTTACACGGATCGAACTTACAGCCCAGTTTAAAGAAAGGGAACAACTCAGGGAACTGGAACAAAAGAAAAAGGAAAACCGTTACCTGGTAGTTGGTATTGGGCTAATAGTTTCGATGGCTATTTTAGGATTATTGTTTTTGTTGTCGCAAAACCGCTTGAAACGTATGAGGCTTCAAAAAGATATTATTGACCTGGCTTCGAAAAACCTTGCGCTCGAAAAAGCTGCTCTCGAAAAAGAACTGGATCTGCGAAACAAGGAACTCACTACCAACGTGATGTACCTGGTGCAAAAAAACGAATACATTACTGATATTGCCGAACAGGTAATTTCCATAAAAAAATATATTCCCGAAAGTGACAGCCATGTGGTTGACAGGCTCATATACGATCTGAAATCGAACCGCGACGATAAAATCTGGAAAGAATTCGAAATCAGGTTTCAGGAAGTACACCAGGATTTTTATTCGAGGCTGAATGAACGGTTTCCTGACCTCACTCCCAACGAAAAAAAACTGGCTGCTTTTTT
>CAZOXJ010000234.1:0-5645 GCA_964583325.1 uncultured Lentimicrobiaceae bacterium | reverse complement strand
CCTTCAAACCCGTCCCATGTTAGCCGAACTTCAACATATCACCAAATATTACGAACAAACAGGATCAACAATCCGTAACCAGGTTCTGGACGATATTTCATTACAAATTAATGATAATGAACGTATTGCCATCGTCGGCCCATCAGGTTCGGGGAAAAGTACCTTATTGAATATTCTCGGTACACTTGATAAGCCTGCTTCCGGAAACGTATTTCTTGACGGCTCATCATTACAACAGATGCACGAGAACAGGTTAGCAGAAATCCGCAATACATTCATCGGCTTTGTTTTTCAGATGCATCACTTACTGCCACAGCTTACTTTGCTCGAAAATGTTCTTTTACCCCTGCTTCCGAAAAAAGACAAATCACTCGTGAAAGCAGCTAACGAACGTGCATTGCATCTGATTCACCGTGTTGGTTTGTCCGGTCATTTGCATCAGTATCCATCGCAACTTTCGATAGGTGAATGCCAGCGGACAGCCGTTGTACGCGCTCTTATCAACCAACCGCGACTCCTGCTTGCCGATGAACCAACCGGCTCGCTGGATGCAGAAAATGCCGGTCAGCTTGCCCATTTGCTGATCGAGCTTAATAAAGAACAGCATATTGCCCTTGTTATCGTCACCCATTCGCTGGAACTTGCAGGAAAAATGGATAAAATTTACCAGTTGCGGGAAGGGAAATTGTTGTTGACTAAAAAAATCCCTGACACCCAAACCCTAACACCAAATTTCTAAAATGTCACTATTTTCCCTCATTGTCCGCAACCTGAATTACTATCGCAAACCATACCTGGCCATCCTTGCCGGAACGGTGATAAGTACAGCTGTACTTACCGGGGCGCTTGTAGTTGGTGATTCGGTGCGTTACAGCCTGGGACAATTATCGGAAATCCGCCTTGGGAAAACCCGTTTTGCTGTTCAGTCAGGCGATAGGTTTTTCAGGCAACAACTGGCCAATGAACTCTCAGAGCAGTTAAAAAGTCCGGCTGCACCAGTATTGCAGCTCGAAGGTATTGCTCTAAACAACGATCAGAATACCCGCATCAACCGCGTGGAAGTGCTGGGAATCGATGATCGTTTTATAAAATTCTGGAATTCGGAAACTCCGCAGCCATCAGATGATGAAGCTATACTAAGCCGGAATACTGCCGAAAAACTGATGCTGAAACCAGGCGATGAGTTCCTGCTTAAACTTCACAAACAAGGAAAAGCTTCGGAAAATGCTCCTTTTGTTTCGGAAACTGAACCCCTGGTTACATTTCGTTTAAAAGTAGCTTCAATAGCTGACGATATGCAGATGGGCCGCTTCAGCATGAAAAACAATCAAACGGCTCCTTTCAATATTTTCATTTCTCTTGCTTCGATGTCACGAAGAGTGGAGCTCAACGGGAATGCCAACCTTATGCTTTTAGCAGGCAAAGAGATTGATAATCTGTCTCCCGCTAAACTGGATTCCCTCCTTCGCCTTAGCTGGCAGCCGGAAGATGCCGGGCTCGAAATCAAATCACTGCCCGGGAAACAATCTTTTGAAATCCGCTCGGGAAGGATATTTATTGAGGATAATACCGCAAAAGCAATCGAAACCTCTATCCCCGAAGCAGAAGCGATTTTTACTTACCTGGTTAACGATATTTCTTCAGAAGGGAAATCAACTCCGTATTCATTTGTAACTGCTGCTGATCTTAATGGTGTTCAATTATCTGAAAAAGAAATACTTATAAGCAATTGGCTTGCAGCCGATCTTTCTGTACAACGGGGTGATTCAATTCAATTGAAGTATTTCAAAATGGGCGCTTTGCGGAAATTAACGGAGGACAGCTCACGATTCTGCATTAAAGCAATTTTACCCATTGATAATCCCATGTTTGACAGGACACTGATGCCCGATTTCCCCGGAATGTCGGATGCCGGAAACTGCCGCGACTGGGAAACCGGTGCTCCTGTTAACCTGGCTAAAATAAGGGATAAAGACGAACAATACTGGAACGATTACCGCGGAACTCCAAAAGCTATTATTTCGCTTGCCGCCGGGCAGAAACTCTGGGATAATGCTTTCGGTCATGCTACAGCTTTTCGCTTTTTGGCTGACAGTGCCAATCTGAAAGGCTCAAAAACACAACTTATGGCGCAACTTAATCCGGTCGAAAATGGCCTGCAATTTCAGGATGTTTTTGCGGAAGGGAAATCGGCAGCAGCTAATTCTACTGATTTTGGCGGACTGTTCCTGAGCCTGAGTTTCTTCATCATTGCAGGCGCACTTTTACTTACAGCTTTGCTTTTTTCGTTACATGCACAAAAACGGATGTCTGAAACGGCAATTTTGGCAACACTGGGTTTTCGTAAAAAACAGATTATCAGGATGTTGTTTTTCGAAGCCTCATTGGTAGTATTGGCAGGCGGTGTAATAGGTAGCGTTTTCGGAATTTTCTACAACCAACTTATGTTTTTCGGATTAAATACGCTTTGGCAGGATGCGGTCCGGACTTCGATGTTGCAGATGCACGTTTTGCCAGGCACATTATTTCTCGGATTTGCAGTTGGTGTGCTCACTGCTTTGATTACCTTGCTCTTTGTACTGATCCGAAACCTCCGCAAACCTTTATCTGTATTGGTAAAAGGTGTCGAAATAAAATCGCCTGACGAAAAAAAAGCTCATAAAAATGTAAGCCTGGCTGTTTCTATAACTTGCTTTGCCATCGCTATTGCATTAACGGTTTATTCGTTTTTGTCGCCCAACAGTGAACTTTCCCTTGCTGCAGGAGGAATGCTGCTGATAGGAGGAATTTCCATGCTGTATATGGTACTGGTAAATTCCGGAATAAAAACATCAGATTCATTTCCCGGATTTTTCAGGCTGATTCTGCGCAATGTCAGCCTTAAAAAGAAGCGGACAGTTACCGCTGTTGCCTTGCTTGCTCTCGGAACTTTTTCGGTAATCATAACCGGGGCCAACCGCAAAACATTTTACGGCAGTGAAACATCAAACCAATCAGGAACAGGCGGATTTCTGTTCTGGGCTGAGGCAACAGTTCCTGTGCTGAATGATCTTAATTCGCCGGAAGGCAAAGAAAAATACGGACTTACCGGTGAAAAGGAATTTGATGGTGTAACGTTCGCACAAATGCTCAGTCTCGATGGCGACGATGCCAGTTGCCTGAACCTGAACCAGGTATCGCAACCGAAAATACTTGGAATAAATCCCTGGCTTTTCGATCAGCAGCAATCGTTCAGCTTCGCACAGCTTGATGTGTCCATTGTTGGTCAACATCCCTGGCTGGCCTTAAATGAACCGCTGGCGCCGGGAATTATTCCTGCTTTTGCTGATCAAACCGTTATAACCTGGGGGCTCCGGAAAAAGATCGGAGATACGCTTTTATATACCGACGAAAGTGGTAAACAATTGAAGGTTAAAATTATGGGTGGACTGGCTAACTCCATATTCCAGGGAAATATCCTTATTTCGGCAGAGTTGTTCCGGCAGTATTTCCCTTCGGTGGGAGGCTCAAAAGTTATGCTGGTGAAAGGCGATTTTGCAAAGCGAACAGGAATTTCGGAACGCTTGGAATACCTGTTTCAGGACTACGGAATGGTGGCTACTCCTGCTTCGGAACGCCTGGCAGAATTTAATTCGGTAACTAATACATATCTTTCGGTTTTTATGATGCTCGGCGGACTTGGAATCATTATCGGCACTATTGGTTTAGGAATTGTATTACTGAGGAATCTGGAAGAGCGAAAAAGCGAAACCGCGCTCTACCAGGGAATCGGGTTTACGCGCAGCTACATCAGGAAACTTATTTTTACCGAAAACCTTTTCATTCTGCTTTCAGGCATCGGAATTGGTCTGTTAGCAGCCTTTACAGGGATTCTGCCTTCGTTTTTCTCACCAGCTTTTCAGCTGCCGGTAAGCTTTATCCTGGTAATAATTATACTGATTTTGCTCAATGGATTTGTATGGATTTATTTCCCGGTAAGGGCAGCATTAAATAAAAACCTTAATGAGGCTTTAAGAAAGGAATAATCGATTGATATGGATTTGTACTATATTTGTACAATAACATAGGGATTTCTTGTTTCCGGTTTACCCCTCATGTTGTTGCTTTCGGAATTTTAGCTTCACACTTTTAAGTTATACCTAATGAAATTCATTCTTACTGCTATTATCCTGCTTTTTTCAGTTCTGTCCTACAGCCAGGATTACAAATTATTCCATGCTGATTCGCGCAAAGTTTACACTAATTATCCTGTTCCCGATTCAACTTTCAGTATCGCATTTGATTCGGCACAGCGCATTGGCAGCGACTCTGTATATTATAATTTCACACAAACCGGAAATATCATCACAAGCGATTCGTGCCGGTTCTGGGGTGCGCCGGAATGCACCAAACAAGACAGACCCACATGGTTAGGCGCTGGTATTAAGTTCGATAACGAATCCAATTACACTTTTTTTACAAATGATGGCGAATCGCTGAACTTTGATTTCTCCAGTACGGGTGGAAATCCGGTTCTCTTTTATCAAAATGCAACAGACAAATTTTATTACACCTTCGTGAAATCTGATACAATGTCCATCCTGGGATTTGTTGATTCCACAAGATTTTTTACCATAACTCATACTGATGTTTCGGGAAATACGATCAATTCGCCATTAAACGGAAGCCATATTAGTATTGCAAAAACACTGGGTCTGGTTCAGTTTTTTCAGGTGGATGCTTTTCCTGATGTTCTGAACCCGGTTTACATGCTGGGTAATATTACGCCTGATTTGGGATTGGATAAAATTACAAACGCCGATATTTATAATTATGAAATAGGTGATGAGTTCCAAATCCACGAAACCACCTACTACCATTACAGCCCTCCCAATCAGAATTCAGACCGGTTTACAAGGTATTTCATTATTGGTAAACTGATTACTGCTGATTCAGTTATCTATACTGCCGAAAGTGAAGTCTTTGAGAAAGGATCCTCCTCAGCCAGTAACGATATTGTGTTTCTGAAATATAAATCAAATGAGGTAATAGCCCAAATTCCCTACGAATACACTAATCCCGCTCAGTATTTTTATAACATTCATAGCTTGCGCTCCGAAAACTATTGCGGAACTAAACGCTGGACTTACCGCGTAAAACCAAATCAGGGTTTGCGTTATTGCGACATTGATAATTGCTGGGGACCTAATGATGTACCCGGTCCTGCGCCAACGCAGGAAGACGTTTATACCTTAGGATTGGGATTGTACTATTCCATATATTCTGAAGGGATTATCAATTGGAATTCTCCGGGATATCATCACACATCAGAATTGATTTATTCGCGGAAAAATGAAGTTGAATGCGGGGCTGAAGCTTTCCTCGGCATATCCGAAAAACCACTGGTATCTGATTTGTTTTCGGTATACCCCGTGCCGGCCAGGGATTTTATAACAGTTGAAACAGAACAGCCAATAGGAAGCTGGCTATCGATACATACTATTAGCGGCACGGAAATCAATAAACAACAACTTTTCGAAACTAAAACACAAATTGATATCAGCCATCTGAAAAGTGGAATTTACATGCTTAAACTTATTACAGGCAAGTCGGTAATGATAAAAATGATGGTCAGGGAATAAATCTATCTTTGGTTGAAAATGTCG
>CAZOXJ010000233.1:0-5650 GCA_964583325.1 uncultured Lentimicrobiaceae bacterium | reverse complement strand
TCTTCGTCCTGTTTTATTCAACTAAATCAAAACTTCCTTTAAGGGCAAGATTGTCGGAGGATGTGCCTACAAAAACTTCGAATTTACCGGCTTCGGGAGCAAACGTTTTATCCAGGCGGTAAAATGCCAGGTCAGCAGGGTTAATTTTGAATGACACTTCTTTGCTTGCACCTTTTTCGATCATTACTTTTTCGAATCCTTTGAGCTGGAGCATCGGACGCGAAACGCCCTTACCTGCCACATCGCGGATATAAAGCTGAACAACTTCTTCGCCCGAATAATCGCCTGTGTTTGTGATGGTTGCTTTAATGGTAAGGCTTTCGTTTAAACCTATTTTAGCTGAACTCAGTACCAGATTGCTGTAGGCGAAATTGGTATAACTCAGTCCGTAACCAAAAGCAAAAAGCGGGGCATTAGGGATATCGCGGTATTTGGAACTGAAACCGGTTGGATTCGGATCGTAAGGGCGACCGGAATTCATCTGCTCGTAATAAATCGGAATCTGGCCAACGTGATACGGAAATGATGCCGGCAGTTTGCCTGAAGGATTATAGTCGCCAAACAACACATCAGCAATTGCATAGCCCGATTGTGAACCCAGCAGCCAGCAGTTGAGGATGGCATCGGTGTGTTCAACCACATCGGTAAGTACTAAAGGACGGCCGTTGAAAAGAGTTAAAATCACCGGTTTTCCTGTTTTTTTAATTTCGAGGAGCAATTCGAGTTGCAGGCCTTTCAGCGAAATATCAGCATAGCTGCGGCATTCGCCCGACATATAAGCTGTTTCGCCAAGAGCCATAATTACGACATCAGCTTTTTTTGCAGCTTCGATAGCTTCGGCAAAACCGCTGCGGTCGGTGGTATTTATTTCCAGTTGTGTGAAGAAATTTTGTTCGGCATTTGTAGCCAGTTTGCAGCCTTCGGCATACAAAACTTCAACTTTATTGCCGGCAACCTCGCGTATGCCTTCGAGAAGCGACACGGCGGTATTTGGTGTAGCATTGCCACGCCAGTTGCCCAGAGGTGCATCCTTGTCGTTAGCCAGCGGACCGATAACGGCAATGTGTTTCACTTTCTTCGAAATGGGAAGGGTTTTGTTCTCGTTTTTAAGCAGCACTATCGATTTTTTTGCCACTTCACGCGAAGCGAGCAGATGATCGGGGTGCATGGTTAATTCCTTCTCTTTTTGTTTATCGCAGTATTGAAATGGATTATCGAACAGTCCCAGCCTGAACTTGATAAGCAGGATACGGCTCACCATTTCGTCAATCTGGCTGATAGTTATTTTTTTATCATCCAGAAGCTGTTTCACATGTTGTACATAAATACGGCCTTCCATATCCATATCAATGCCGGCATCCACACCGAGGTGGCCGATATCGTAATTGGATTCAACATTTCCATGGAAAATCATTTCGCCCAGCGAATTCCAGTCGGAAACTACAAAACCATCAAAACCCCATTCTCCGCGGAGGATATCAGTCTGCAGCCAGCGGTTGCCCGAAGCAGGAACTCCGTCAACGGTATTAAATGCCGACATAAAAGTAGCAACACCAGCATCAACAGCGGCTTTGAAAGGTGGCAGATAAACTTCGCGCAACATACGTTCCGACATATCTACCGAGTGGTAATCGCGTCCGCCAATGGCAGCTCCGTAACCAACAAAATGCTTGGCACAAGCGGCAATGGTGTTGGCATCGGAAAGTTTATCGCCCTGAAATCCGTGTACACGTGCAATGGCAGCTTCCTGGCCCAGGTACACATCTTCACCGGCACCTTCCATAATACGGCCCCAGCGCGGATCGCGCGAAATGTCAACCATAGGTGCAAAAGTCCAGTGAAGTCCGTTAGCCGCCGATTCGATAGCTGCTATGCGGGCACTCTTTTGCATCATAGCCCTGTCGAAACTTGCTGCTTCGGCCAGTGGAACAGGAAACAAGGTTTTGTAACCATGAATAACATCGTAGGCGAAAATTAAAGGAATACCCAGGCGCGATTTTTCCACGGCAATTTTCTGCAGGCGCATGGTTTCGTCAACACCCAATACATTGAGGAAACTTCCTATTTCTCCTTTGGCAATCATTTCATCAAACTTCTCTTCGCGGGCAGTCATAACACCCGTACCGGTCTGTTGATACGGATTTGACAGTTGGTTCATCTGTCCGACTTTTTCTTCCAAAGTCATTTTCGAAAGCAGTTCTTTCACTCTTTTATCCAAACCATCATCGGGTTTGCTTTCAGGTATTTGCTGGCTTGACGAACCTAGTACAAGGAAGCTGGCAAGCACAAGATATTGGAATAATATCTTAAATGGTTTTCGGGTTGATGTAATCATATGTATTTGTGTTTTAAATAGTAAGCGATTAAGGTTGGTTATTTTGATTTCGTATCCATTAATGCATCTAAGATAGGCATAACCCAGCTTTCTTTTTCAATGTTATACACAATAAAATCACTGTCGAATTGCCAATAAGCCCAGCTGAAGCCAAACTTTTCGGCTGTGCGGTCAACATGGGCAGGTTAAATTTTTACAGGTCATTTATAATTGAGAAGATTTTTTCCTCTTCTTCTTTCGAAAAAGCAATGTTCTTCAGCGTATCGATATTGTCATTCAATTGTTTAACTGAACTTACACCTACTATTACAGAAGTAACGCGCTTATCGCGAAGTAACCATGCCGTTGCCATTTGAGCCAGGGTTTGGCCTCTTTGAATAGCTATATCATTAAGTTTACTGATGCTGGCAATCAGTTCGGGTGTGAGGAATTCGGGTTTAAGAAAATGGCCTTTCGAAGCGCGCGAATCGGATGGAATTCCTTTTAAATACCTGTCAGTCAATACGCCTTGTGCCAAAGGCGAAAATGCTACAAATCCAACTCCATTGTCTTCCAGAACATCAAGCAGTCCGTTTTCAACCATTCTGTCCATCATCGAATACCTCGATTGGTGAATAAGGCATGGCGTACCCAGTTTGTTCAGAATTTGTATGGCTTCAGTTGTTTGTTCAGGTGAATAATTCGAAATACCTGCGTACAAAGCTTTTCCGCTTTTTACAATATGATCCAGCGCCATCATGGTTTCTTCGAGTGGCGTTTCGGGATCAAAACGATGCGAGTAAAAAATATCCACATATTCAAGACCCATTCGTTTCAAACTCTGATTCACGCTGGCAACCAGGTATTTTCGCGATCCCCATTCGCCATAAGGACCGTCCCACATATCGTATCCGGCTTTGGAGGTAATAATCATTTCGTCGCGGTACGCAGTAAAATCTTTTTTCAAAATGGAGCCAAATACTTCTTCGGCTGAGCCTGCCGGCGGTCCGTAATTGTTTGCAAGGTCGAAATGTGTAATTCCCTGGTCGAAAGCCGCCCGTAGTATTTCGCGGGAATTGTTGTAATTATCGGCAAACCCGAAATTATGCCATAACCCCAAAGATATAGCAGGAAGCAGTAAACCACTTTTTCCGCAGCGGTTGTATTTCATGGTTTTATAACGGGTACTATCTGCAATGTAATTATCAGTCATTTTTAGTTGTTTTAAGATTATCAGTTGTTTTCTCATTGTTGTAGTTGTTTCACCAAACCGGATAAACCTGTTTTAGTAGGCACAAAGTTAAATCATAAGCTTTTATGGCAGATTTTCTCCTTCCGGGAAAGCAGCTCTTTCTTTCGGATCATTTCTGCTTTGGATCGTATTCGGCTTTCTTAACTTTATAATAATCCTGAAGAACAAAGAAGGCTTTCTTTTTATCGCCTGTTTCGGAAATTAATCCTTTTCGGTTCCATCCATCCTGAATATCAGGGAGAACACGTCGCGGTGATCGGAAATCGGCTAAAATCCATGGCGTTACACCGCGAAGCTGAGGTATTTTATCCAGCATTTTGAGCGTTTCCTTGTATAAATCTTCCTGGAATTCTTCGGTCCAGCGGGCATCTTTTGAACCATGCTTGCCCTGCAGCGCATCGCCACCAAACTCTGATACCAGGACAGGTTTATCGAATTTAATTTCAAACTCAGCAGTTTTGCATTTCTCGGGCAATCCGTCGTACCAACCTATGTATTGGTTAAAAGCGATAATATCAACGTATTCCTGCAACGGATCTTCAATTACATGGGTGTTTGTGGTTCCGGTTTTGGTGTGGCGTTCGAGTGCCGCGCTTACCAAACGGACCGGGTCGAGCTGGCGGGTGGTTGCAATCATTTTCATAAGGAAATCGGTCCGATCAGCCGAAACAGGTGTTTCATTTGCCATTGACCACACGATTACCGATGCCCGGTTTTTATCGCGGGTAATCATATCGGTGAGCTGGTTATGGGCATTCGTGAAAGTTTCCTCATTCTTCCACTGAATTGTCCAGTAAACAGGAACTTCGGACCAAACCATGAGGCCCAATTCATCCGCTACCCGGGTCATATTTTCGTTGTGCGGATAATGGGCTAAACGGACGAAATTGCAGCCCAGCTCCTTAGCCCAACCCAGCAACATATGTGCATCTTCTCTTGAATAAGCCCGTCCGCCTCGTACCCCGTTCTCTTCATGAATGCAGATTCCGCGTAAAAAAACTGGTTTGCCATTCAGCAGTATCTCTTTGCCTTGCGTTTGAATGGTCCGGAAACCGATTTTATCAGTCAGAATATTGTTATTGTGTGTCAGTTTTACTTCGTACAGACATGGGTTTTCAGGCGACCAGAGCTTCAGGTTTTTAACCGCAATACTGGTTTTGGCTTTTCCTTCGCTATCCGTAGTACATTTTGCATTGATATTGGCTTCCGGAATTTCAATTGTTACGGTTTGATTGGCCTTTTCGTCCCCATTCAGTATAACCGAAACTTCAATATTATTAGGGTCATTATCAGTTAATTGAATGTAATAATCACGGATGAAGGTATCGGCAACTTCAATAATTTTAACATCACGCGTAAGTCCGCCATAATTCCACCAATCGGTATTGATTGTTGGAACTTTATCGAGCCCGCGGGTATTGTCAACTTTTACAATTACGAAATTGCCTTTTGGGTTAAGCTTTCCAGTTACTTCGAAATTGAAAGGAGTAAAACCACCAATGTGCTTACCCAGTTTTTTGCCGTTCAGATAAACATCGGCCTCGTAATTGGCCGCTCCGAAATAAATAAACTGCCTCTTACCATTGGCCGGAATGGAGTAGTCAAAAGCTTTATAATACCAAACCGAACCTTCGTAATAAAAGAGTTTTTCCTTTTGAGAGTTCCAGTCGCGCGGAACAAGAATATTATCCGATTTTTCGAAATCGTACTCAACCCGCTCCGACGGGTCCTGTGGTTGGTAGCCCAAAAAAAGAGATTCCGATTTACTGGGATTGGCTTGCTGATCGCGCACTTCCCTTCGGTAATCGTAATAGCCGGTCTGATAGGGGTCTACAACATATTTCCAAACACCGTTTAAATTGAGGGATGTACGATTTCCGATATTGGTTATAAGTGGTTCCTGTGCATAGGAATAGCCTGCACAAGCAAATAGTAGCGCCATAATGAGTCCTGTAAATATATTTTTCTTCATGCTTCTACTCATCGCTTATTAGTTTGAAATCCAGGAATTGTAGTTCGTATTTCCATTAAAAACATTTTTGATCGTCAAGATACGAATTCCTTTTCAATTCCGGATTTTTAAA
>CAZOXJ010000232.1:0-5657 GCA_964583325.1 uncultured Lentimicrobiaceae bacterium | reverse complement strand
GTACTGCTTTTTATATTCCTGCGGTTACTTCGTCGGTGGTTACTTCCATTATTTTTGTTGCTATATATTCCAAGGAAGGTTTGCTGAATTCAATACTCGGCAATTTCGGGTTCGAAGCAAACGACTGGCTTACCAATCCCAAAACCGCGCTTATCTCCATTATGATGCTGAATATCTGGACAACCTCCGGGTACTTTATGGTTTCATTCCTGGCAGGATTACAAAACATTCCCGATTCATTGTATGAGGCTGCCAGGCTCGAAGGCGCCAACCGCAGGCAGCAATTCTGGCATATCACGGTGCCAATGGTACGGCCAGTTACCTATTTTGTAGTTGTAATGAGCCTGATTGGCTGTTTCCAGGTGTTTGACCAGGTGTTTGTAATGAGCGAAGGTGGCCCGAACAACGCCACTACCACCATGTCCTATTATGTTTACCAGAACGGTTTCAGATACTTCAGGTTAGGATACGGTGCCGCCGCAGCCATTGTACTGGCAGGAATTATTATGACAGTTACGGTGGTACAGAAAAAGTATTTCCCGCCAAATCCATATTAAAGAAACAGTAAATCAATAAGAATCCGAATCGATATTGGTTCAACGAAATCCATAAAATGAAAGCCATAAAACTACAAAAGCTACTGTTATTATTCATTCTCAGCTTCATAGCTTTGATTTACCTTGGGCCATTTATCTTCTCGGTTATCGTTTCATTTTCTGATGATAAAAACCTGATCAACCAACCAGGCCAGGTTGTAAACTCTGGCTGGACACTCCGCAATTACATCTACATCTGGAAGGATCTCCCATTTTCAACCTGGTTGTTTAACAGTGTTGTAATTACGCTTTGCCAGACGGTTACCAACGTATTTTTTTCGGCTTTGGCCGGATTTACCTTTGCCAAACTGGAATTCAGGGGCAAAAATCTGATTTTCGGGGCCATGATGGCTAGCCTTATGATTCCGGGAATTATCCTGATCATTCCAAAATTTATGATCATCAACGAATTGCGCATGATCAACTCTTATCCCGGACTTATTTTACCGGGAATGGTCAGCATCGTAAATATCTTCCTGATGAAGCAGTTTTTCGAAACCATGCCCAAAGACCTGGAACAGGCGGCTCTAATTGATGGCTGCAATTATTTCCAGATGTTCTGGAAAGTATTTATCCCCAACTCAAAACCCGCGCTGGCTGCCGTGGCTATTTATACATTCCAGGGAACATGGAACGAGTTCATGTGGCCATTAATCGCTACCAACACCGGCGAAATGTTCACGCTCCCTGTAGGTATGGCATCTTTACGCTACGAATTGCTCACCGACTGGCCGGCAATTATGGCCGGAACTATCCTGGTTTCCCTGCCGACACTGATCATTTTTGTGGTTTTCCAGCGCTACTTTGTACAGGGAATAGCTTCAACCGGTGGCAAGGAATAAAACATTGTAAAACGCACAATTCAACTCAGCTCCGTGTCCATAACTTACAAGTCATAACTTATAACAGATACCTCCTTCAAATGGCAATTATCGAAATAAAAAATCTGAAGAAAACATACTCCAACGGTCACTACGCGATTAAAGGAATTGATGTATCCATCAAAGAAGGTGAGTTTGTTGTATTGGTTGGGCCGTCAGGGTGTGGAAAATCTACTCTTCTGCGGATGATTGCCGGACTGGAAGATATTTCGGATGGCGATTTGTTTTTTAATGACAAACGCATGAATGAAGTTCATCCGAAAGACAGGAATATTGCTATGGTTTTTCAGAATTACGCCTTGTATCCGCATATGACGGTTTACGACAATATGGCTTTCGGTTTAAAATTGAAGAAAATGCCAAAAGCCGAAATCCATCAAAGAGTTACGGATGCCGCCACTACACTCGGACTCATCGAATACCTGGATCGTTTGCCTAAGGAAATGTCAGGTGGACAGCGTCAGCGAGTTGCCATCGGGCGGGCCATTGTTCGACAGCCTGATGTATTTTTATTTGATGAACCCTTATCGAACCTTGACGCCAAACTTCGCGTACAAATGCGTAGTGAAATCAAGCGCTTACACCGGCATTTAAAAAACACCATGGTTTATGTAACCCACGATCAGATTGAAGCCATGGCCATGGGCGACAAAATTGTAATTCTGAAAGACGGCGTGGTACAGCAAACAGATTCACCAGTAAATGTTTTTTATCATCCCGAAAACAAGTTTGTTGCAGGTTTTATCGGGAGCCCAGCGATGAATTTTGTTTCAGGAACAATAGTAAAAGAGGATGAATTGTACTTTATAAATGAAGGAATGAAAATCTCCGTTCCTCCTCCCTTGCGCATTTCGATGGAGAAATACCTGGGCAAATCAGTCGATATGGGCTTTCGGCCTGAATATGTGTATGACAAAGGATTGGAAAAGGAACGCCGCTTATCAACAGATGTAGAGATTGAAATTCAGATAGTTGAAAACGTGGGAAGCGAATCATACAATCATTTTACTTTAAAAGGAATGGATACCATATTTTCGTATCGAAGCAGTTCATCCAATACACATGTACCCGGTGAAAAGCTAACTGTTGGAATTGACCTGGAGCGGCTTCATTTCTTTGATTCGGAAACAGAAAAGACAATTTTATAAAAAGAGATTAAAATCAAAATCGAATACAATTATGATGAATTACGATAAAGGAACGGGGGAGCTGCAGAACTGGCTGGTTACAGAAACTGATTTTGATACAAGGTTCCAGGGAAAATGCGAAACTATTTTCTGCCAGGGAAACGGGTATATGGGAATGCGCACTGCTACCGAGGAACGATATATTAACCAGGTGCGCGACACCTTTGTTGCCGGTACATTTAATAAGTTTGATGACAATGATGTAACCGAATTGCCAAATGCTGCCGATGTTTCAAATATCGATATACGGATTGACGGTAAATTGTTTGGTTTAGACAAAGGCTCATTTACTAACTATAGTCGCATACTTAACCTTAAGACCGGTGAAGTTACCCGAACATTTATCTGGAAAAACGAGGAAGGAAAGTCCTTTCAGTTTTTGTTTAAACGGTTTATTTCTTTTGATAAACTGCATTTGATGGCAGCTGAAATTCAAATTACAGCATTAACACACTCAGCAAAAATTCAGTTCGAAAGTGGAATAAACGGGCAAATGACCAACAGCGGTGCACAGCATTTTCACGAAGGTGAGAAACGTATTTTCGACAAAAAATATGTGCAGATGCTACAGCAGACTACGCAGTCTGAAATCACTTTTATTCACAATACCGCCCACTCAGTGACGCTTGAAGCAGATGAAGTTACTTCCCGTTTCGAAATGGACCGGCGGAAAGTCTTTATGATTTACACTGCGGAAGTGGAGGCAAATCAAACCATCCGGATTGAAAAAATATCCAATGTTTACACTACCCGAGACATAGAAACTGAATCCTTATCGCTGGATAAACTGAGGGAGTTTTCCATTGAGCAACTTAAATCTGCCTGCAAATCAGGGTATAATGCTTTGCAGAATCTTTCAGCAAAAGCATGGGCCGAAAAATGGAAGGCTATTGATATAAAAATTGAAAGCAACGACGATTTTAACCAGCTTGCAATCCGTTTTGCTCAGTACCATTTGCTTATTATGACACCTGCTCACGACAACCGCATGGGAATCGGAGCCAAAGGTTTTTCGGGCGAAGGATACAAAGGGCATTCGTTCTGGGATACGGAATTGTTTATGCTTCCATTCTTCACTTTTACTCAGCCGCATATTGCCCGTAGTTTGCTTGAATATCGCTACAACACCATTAAAGGTGCACGCAAAAAAGCGCTCGAAAACGGGTATAAAGGAGCTATGTTTCCCTGGGAATCCGCCTGGGCCGATGATGGCGAAGTTACTCCTGTATGGGGAGCAGTAGATATCAACACAGGAAAATCCACCAAAATATGGAGTGGATTTATCGAACAGCATATCACTTCGGATATATCATTTGCCATCTGGCAATATTACCAGGTGACAGGTGACGAGGATTTTATGAATAACTACGGGTATGAAATCCTGCTCGATACCGGCATTTTCTGGGCAAGCCGATTGCAATGGAATGAAGAGAAGAAGCTATATCATATTAACGAAGTTGTTGGTCCGGATGAATATAAAGAGCATGTTAATAACGACGCTTTTACCAATTACACCGCTTATTGGTGCATAGAAAATGCCATTCATTATTATCACTTACTGAAAACCGAAAAACCTGAGGTCTTTTCCCGGCTTGATAAACTGCTTAATCTGGGTATTGAAATTAAAAACTTAGAAGAAATGCTTCCTCTTATTTATCTTCCTCAGCCCAATGAAAAAAACATCATTCCGCAGGATGATACCTACCTCACTTTGAAGGAAATTGATCTGTATAAATATAAAAACCAGGAGCATGTCGGCTCGCTTTTCCTGGATTACAGTCTTAGCGAGGTGAACCTGATGCAGGTGTCAAAGCAGGCTTCGGTTGTTATGCTGATGTATCTGCTTGAGCATAAATTCAGTTCCGAAGTAAAGAAAGCAAATTATAATTATTACGAAGCCAGGACATTACACGATTCGTCCTTAAGCCTTTCAACACATTCAATCCTCGCGAATGACCTGGGTAACCGTGATTTAGCATATAGTTTGTACCGGCAGGCAACAGCCATCGACCTGGGTATGAATATGAAATCTTCCGATCATGGAATACACGCAGCCGCTTTGGGCGGAATATGGCAGATTATCGTCTGCGGTTTTGGCGGAATACGCATGTTTGGCGGTAAATTGCGGATAGAACCCAAATTGCCGAAGGAAATATCTCAAATCACCTTTTCGGTTTACTGGAAAGGAAATCTGTTGGGAATCCAGGTAAATCATGAAATCCTGAAAGTTAAAAACAATGGAACTGAAACCATAATTTTTAGTAATGGAGGAAAGCAATATGAGCTAAATCGTGGTTTGGAAATGAAAATCTGAGTCATAACTCAGACACATAAACTTCTTTGGTTAGAGTTAAGAAATATATCAATCATTAAGAGATGAACATAAGCTTAATTCTATCAAAGTATGAATTATGATAAATCAGCTTATAGCTCAACTATTTGTTTTTTAGGATGGTGAATCTAACTGAATACTAATTTCTAAGTTCACTTATCTGATTATTAAAAAATCAAATAGAAATTATTATGGCTTCTGTTTTAATTCTTGTTGATTTCTATCCGAATCCATCTTTAATACAAAATGGGTATAATGTCTTTCATATAGCTGATTCCTGATCAAAAATGATAAATATCATTTAATAATATGACCTGTGACAGTTTTTACTTTGAGTAGTTATAACATATGCTAATACGCTCATATTCAATTATATAAAAGCAGTGCCTTGAATTTATAAGGATTCTAAAGAAGCACGTATTTGCCTGATAATGTGTAATATATATATTATTTGTGTGATATCAATAATTTTAACAATTATACATCTGATTGATTATCAAAATGATACGTATAAAGTTATATATTTATCATTTTTTGTATGTGATTAACTTTACTATACTTTTGTTATTCAATTAACAAAGGGAATAGCCTATGCTAATTGTAAATGACTGATTGTTAAAAGAATAAAATCACATGAAGACAAGGAGAGATTTTATTAAAA
>CAZOXJ010000231.1:0-5688 GCA_964583325.1 uncultured Lentimicrobiaceae bacterium | reverse complement strand
CCGAAAGGTTTACCGGTGTACAGCAAAATACGGATATTTTTAAGAAATGTGTTGAATTACTGGGATTTACTAAATAGAACAAGAAATGCAGGTGCTGAATTATAAGAAATACAGCCCTTTTTCTGCTACCTTTATCAGGTATTTTATTTCCGATAATTCTAAATAATACCATCGAAATGAAACTTCTGATTATTTCAGCCACATCAATAGAAATTAAGCCATTGCTCTCGGGATTGGGGAAAGGGCGTGTTCTCCAGCATCATGTTACAAGGTACAGGTATAAACAATATGATATAGATATCCTTATAACAGGCGTTGGAATGGTGCCAACAGCTGTATTCACAAGCATTGTACTTGGTAAATATAAATACGACGCTGTTTTCAACGTCGGAATTTGCGGGAGCTTTAACCTTGATATTCCTTTAGGCACGGTGCTCAACATTGCGAGCGATTGCCTTCCTGAAACAGGTGCCGAGGACGGGGAACATTTTCTTTCACTCATTGATTTGAAGTTACTCGATCAGGATGAGTTCCCGTTTAGCGGAGGCAAACTGGTTAACGACTCCATATTCGATAGCAACCTGATAAATGGTTTACTTATTGCAACAGGTGTAACAGTAAATACGGTTCATGGAAATACGCTTAACATTGAATCGTTTTTGAAACGTCATCATGTTGATGTTGAATCAATGGAAGGTGCGGCTTTTATGTTTTCGTGTAAACTGCATAAAAACAGGCATATACAGATTCGAAGCGTATCGAATTACATCGAGGATCGTGATGTTGCAAAATGGGATATCCCGCTGGCTGTTCAAAACCTGAACCAATTTATATTTGAACTGTTGAATGAATAAGTTTTTTTACTCATTTGTAACTCTTCACTGTTTCCTTTATTAATTAACCCCACTTTTTTCATAATGAAACTTACTCTCGGTTTTTCTCCATGTCCGAACGATACTTACATTTTCGATGCAATGGTCCACCAAAAAGTTGATACCGAAGGACTGGAATTTGAGTATTTTATGGCCGATGTGGAGCAACTTAACACAGCCGCTTTTAATGAAAAACCAGATATTACAAAGCTCAGTTTTCATGCTTTTCTGCATTTAGCTGGCAAATACCTGTTGCTCGATTCGGGCGCCGCACTGGGTTTTGGTGCCGGTCCACTTGTAATAAGCAGGCATTTGAAAGATTTTAATGAATTGCCGGGTAAAACTATCGCTATTCCAGGGGTTTATACTACAGCAAATCTTCTTTTCTCATTGGCTATGAAGGATTCGGTTCATAAAAAAGAAATGCTTTTCTCGGATATTGAAAACGCTGTACTTACAAATGAAACAGATGCCGGGCTTATTATTCACGAAAGCAGGTTCACTTACCAGTCCAAAGGTTTGAATAAACTTATTGATTTGGGCGAATTCTGGGAACAGCTTACAGGCTCCCCCGTTCCACTTGGTGGAATAGCAGCTCACAGCAGGCTTGGCGATGAAATAATAGGTAAAGTGAACAGAAGTATTAGGCGGAGTGTCGATTTTGCCAATATTCATAAAGGCGAACCGAATGAATTTATAAGCTGCCATGCGCAGGAAATGGATCCGGCTGTGATGCACCAACATATTGATCTGTATGTAAATCAGTTTTCGGTTAGTCTGGGCGTGCAGGGAAAACAGGCAATAAACCAGATGTTTCAATACGCTGTTTCAGCAGGAATAATTGCGGAAATGCCCGAACGGATTTTTGCATCTTAGAACTTTGTCATAGAAATCAGGTCGATGGAAAGTCTTTCTGATTTTCGTATGAATATTAACAGTGCATCAAAATTACTAGAGTAGTAATTTGTACTTTTGTGTAAATTCTAAAGAATGTATAAGTTGCGAATCATAACCCCCTTTTTATTTACTCTTTCCCTTATTATTTCGGTACTTTCGGCTTTCAGCCAGGTCGACAGGGGAGGACTACCACGAAGTTTTCAGGCACAGTTTTTAATAAAATCGCAAATACAGGTTGTTGATATTCAGTCACCCGACCTGCTTGCAATACATGCGGAAGACGAAGAAGCTGCGCGACTTGAAAAATCGTACCGCGTTGGTGTTGAAGTTCCTGTAAATATTGTACTTACTGATGCTGGTCAATGGGAAAATGTTACTGGCGGAGGGCGCATCTGCCGCCTGACTTTGCAATGTAAAGGGGCACAGGGTTTAGGCATAAATTTCGAAAAAGTGCAATTGCCAACAGGTTCTGATTTATTTGTCTATACACCTGATAAGCAGAATGTAATAGGAGCATATACACCTGCAGAAATTCCTCAGAACCGGAAGTTTACTACACGTCCTGTTTATGGCGACAAAATCGTAGTTGAGTATTTTGAGCCGATTAATACACACGAAAGAGCAGATATCCAAATAGTAGGTCTGACTTATATGTATCGTGGTTTCGAAAAGTTTGTACCAAACGAATTAAAATCTACTAATTCAGGCAGTTGCGAGGTAAATGTAAATTGTGAGGAAGGACAAAACTGGCAGAATCAAAAACAGGGAGCTATTAAAATCCTGACTAAAGTCGGCACTAAGTTTTTTTATTGTTCAGGCACTTTGATGAATAATACTTCGCAGGATTTCAGTGGATTGCTACTGTCGGCATCGCATTGCAGCAACGATTTTTTGGGCGGGAGTGCAACGGCTGATGACTACAAAAGGTGGGTGTTTTACTTTAATTACGAATCGCCTGACTGCATTTCGTCAGCTGCAGGGGAACAAACAATACTTGGAGCTGAACTGCTTGCCACTTCCGATTCTCCTTCCAATATTGGTTCTGATTTTCTTTTACTTCAATTTCTGGAAAATATTCCTCCGAAATACAATCCGTATTATTGTGGCTGGGATGCCGGAAATAGCAACTCTTCTTCCGGTGTCTGTATTCATCATCCGGATGGGGATATCAAGAAAATCTCAACCTATACATCTCCGTTAATTTCAGGCACCTGGGGCTCGATCCCAAATACACACTGGGTTGTTCGCTGGGTAGCTACCGAAAACGGACATGGCGTTACTGAGGGTGGATCGTCGGGATCGCCGCTTTTTGATGAAGAAGGACTAGTTATTGGCACACTCACCGGCGGTGAAAGCTCTTGTCAGAATCCGACCGGACCCGATATGTACGGAAAATTTTCTTTTTCCTGGGCTTCCAACGGAACATCTGCTGATCAGCAATTGAAACCCTGGCTCGATCCCGAAAATACAGGCATAGTTAAGCAGCCCGGATCATTTAATGCAAAACTGGCAGTTGCTGATTTTTCAGCCAGTTCATCGGTTATCCCTGTGGGAGGAACTATAAATTTTCAGGATCTTTCATCAGGAAAACCAAATATATGGAAATGGTATTTCCAGGGAGGTAACCCGTCGGAGTCAACAGAACAAAATCCCACAGCAATACGTTTTGAACGTTTTGGGGCCATGAACGTAAAACTGGTGGTGAGCAATGAATTCAATACCGATTCAATTGTTAAGGAGGAATATATTGATGTAAGGGCAGTTGTGTCGCCCAATCCCAGTAAAGGCGAAGTAAATATTCTTACCGACATCAATAACGAAAGTGATGTAATTATAGAAGTGTACGATGCAAGTGGAATTATAGCTCAAAGGTTTGAATATTCCGGATCTTTATCCTCAAACTATAGCATAAAACTTCCTGATTATGGTAATGTTTTTCTCATCAAAGTCATACACGGCGATCAATTACAGACACATAAAGTAATTGTTATACATTAAACGCAAATAAGCCTTTGGTCGCAGAGGTTTTTTCGAATTAAAATAAATACTAATGATTTCAGAAATAGTAAAATCCTCGTCAATCAGCAGCCAAATTAAAGATATAGCACTTAAAGTTCTTGATGCAACCCGAATTACTCCTGAAGAAGGCATTTTGCTTTACAAGGAAGCCGATACCTCTTTGCTGGCATTGCTGGCTGACCAGGTAAGGAAAAGGATTGTTGGCGAATATGTATACTACAACCGCAATGTGCACATCGAACCAACCAATATTTGCGTTTATGATTGCAAATTTTGTTCTTACTCGCATCACCAGAGCAAGGAATCGTGGGAACTCACGGTTGACGAAATGGTGAAAACCGTTGTTAGCCTGGGTAATGATATCACCGAAGTTCATATTGTAGGCGCTGTTCATCCAGGCCGCGATATATACTATTATGCTGACCTGGTTCGACGAGTGCACGAAGCAAGACCTGAGGTACATATTAAAGCTTATACGGCTATTGAAATTGAGTATATGGCGCAACGGTCAGGATTGAGTTTCAAGGAAGGTTTGCAGTTACTGAAAGATGCCGGGCTTAACTCGCTACCGGGCGGTGGAGCCGAAATATTCGACGACCAGATCAGGGAGCAGATTTGTGGTAAGAAATCGTCAACCGAAGCCTGGATTGAAATTCATGAAACGGCTCATAAACTTGGAATTCCTACCAACTCAACCATTTTATACGGTCATATAGAGAAATTTGAACACCGGATCCACCACATGGAGCTTTTACGGCAGTTGCAGGATCGTACCGGAGGTTTCAATGCCTATATTCCTTTGAAATTCAAGAATAAAAATAATGAAATGTCGTACATCGAAGAAGTATCGCTGATTGAAGACCTTCGTAATTACGCTGTTTCACGGATTTATCTCGATAATATTGCTCACCTGAAAGCTTATTGGCCAATGATAGGGAAGGAGATGGCGGCTTTGTCGCTGGCTTTTGGCGTCGACGATCTGGATGGAACTATTAATGATTCCACAAAAATATATTCTCTTGCCGGTGCAGGCGAGAACCCTTCGCTTAGCAGCGATGAAATCAGGGAACTGATTATTAAAGCCGGACGAATCCCTGCTGAAAGAGATTCGGTGTATAATATTATTTCGCAAGGGTGAACATTAATTGCCAATCGTTTTACAAGCAACTTTAATTGAGAGAGTGATTTTTCGCAGGTCACTTTTTTTAGTTTTATACTTGAACGTATTTGAAATTCAAATTGGTTAAACATAAAAATTTGGGCCTTTCCGTATTATTTGCAAAAGAATGAACAGTTGGTTGTTTAAATCTTTTTGATAAAAATCCTTATCCTCCCTGACAGCTCAAACCTTTCAATCTTACCTTTGTGCCTGGAAATAATTTTAAAATTAATCTAAAAATAACACCATGAAAATTAAATCAGCACTGATAGCAATCGTGTTTACATTAAGTTTTTTAGCAGTTAAAGCTCAGGCCCCGATTGGAATTGGCGAAGCTCAGCTGAATGCAGGTCTCGGATTTTCAAACTATGGAATTCCAATATATTTCGGCTGTGATTTTGGCGTTCATGAGGATATAACTGTTGGAGGTGAACTTTCGTTCCGTTCATATAATGAATCCTGGGACGGAGGTTCTTACAATCATGCCAAGTTAGGTATTGCCGGAAATGCAAATTATCATTTAAACAGGGTACTCGAAATTCCCAGCGAATGGGATGTTTACGGTGGTATTAATTTAGGCTTTTATTTTGTAAATACAGGCGATGATAATTATGGCGGTGGTGACGAATCAGGATTTGGGCTGGGTGCTCAGGTAGGAGGCCGGTATTATTTTAACGACAAATATGGAATTAACTTAGAGTTTGGCGGTGGAAATGCATACTCAGGCGGAAAAATAGGGAT
>CAZOXJ010000230.1:0-5703 GCA_964583325.1 uncultured Lentimicrobiaceae bacterium | reverse complement strand
AATTGCCGAATTGCCGAATTGCCCCCTTCAACTCTTTTTCTTACTTTTAATCACAATTTTACAACCCTTGATAAATAATACTGTCATTATAACAAAAAACACGGGGCCGGAAGCTTGAACCAGGAGGTTTACGACATACACAGGCAACTGGTTGAGGCATGCAAAGCAGGCGACCGGAAAGCATACAACGAGTTATACAACTCGTATGCAAAGGCTATGTATAATATCTGCTACCGCATGATGAACAATACCGAAGATGCCAGGGATATGTTACAGGAAGGATTTGTTGATGCTTTCCGCCGGATTGAATCGTTCCGTTTCGAATCCACTTTTGGTGCATGGCTGAAAAAAATAGTGATAAACAAATGCATCAACGCACTCGAAAAGCGACGGGTTGTATGGGAAGACACTGAAATATCAGACGAAAGCACATACGAATCCGATAATGAAAGCATCAATGAAGAAGAACTTCAGTTAAGTGTTGAAAAAGTAAAAAAGGCAATGAACCGCTTACCCGAAGGAGCAAGAGTTGTTTTTTCGCTTTACCTGCTCGAAGGGTATGACCATACTGAGATTTCGGAAATCTTACACATTTCGGAATCCACTTCAAAAACACAGTTTATGCGTGCCAGGCAAATGGTAAAAGAAATCATGCTTTCGATGCCGGCAGTATAATTAAAAGAAAATGAAATGAAAGAAGATAAGTTAGAACAATTCGTACGGGAAAATACTCAAAGCTTCAACAGCCTTGAGCCCCCGGTTATGGCCTGGGATGCTATTGAAAAAGAACTTCCAGCCCCAAAACATACAGCAGTTCGAAAACTCTGGCCATACGCATGGAAGGCTGCTGCAGCCATACTCATTTTTGCTTCGGCATGGATGCTGAATGACTATACAGATCAAAATAAAAAAACTACAGAAAGTGAATTTGTTAAATCCGAAGTTCAAACCAACCCTGAGCTTACCGAACTTTTTGATGCTGAAGCATACTATACCACCCAGATAAGTAACAAACAGGCCGAACTTGCAAAATATGCACAACAAAATCCTGAAATTATCGAAGACCTTAAAAAGGAATTCACCGAAATGGATAAGAGCAAAGCCGAACTCCGAAAAGACCTTGCCGAAAGTAATGCCGACGAAAAAGTGATAGAAGCCATCATACTTTCCTACCGTGTAAAACTCGAAATCCTCGACCAGATGCTTATTGAAATGCGCAAGGCAAAAGAAGGCAATACTGCTCAGCAATCTGTCGAAACTAACCTGTAAGTGAATTTACCAAGAAAATACCATTATGAGAACACCCGAAAAAGTCATACGCATCCTCTTCCTTTTTGCTTTCGCGATAAGCATCCCTGCTTTACTCAGTGCACAGGTTTATTCCGAAAAGCGGGAGCAGGGAAAAAGCTTTAAACTCAAGAGCGGAACCACCGTACATATTTCCAACAAATACGGCAACATAAACATAATGCCCTGGGAAAAAGACTCGGTTCGTATTGAAGTTAGTATGTCGGCACAATCGAAACAGGCTGCCAAAGTGGTTAAAATCCTTTCGACTATCGACTGCGAAATGATATCGACTGCAACAACCATAAGCGCACGTACTGTGTTTTACGACAACAGCGCAACATTTTGGAAAGATGTGGTTTCATATGCCGGCCAGGTGATAAATACCAGTAACAACCTTCAAATCAATTACACGGTTTATCTTCCGGAAACAGTTCCATTGAAGATTGAAAATAAGTTCGGAAACATATATATGGATAGCCACCGTGCCAATGTGGATATTACTCTGTCAAACGGTGATATGCAGGCCCGCGATTTCAGCAAAACGCTGAAGTTGAAACTCGAGTTCGGATCGGCAAGCCTGCAGGATGTTGATAATGCGCAGCTTACCATTAATTATTCGGATATTACCTGTAATAAACTAAAGTCACTGAACCTCAACAGTCGTTCTTCGACCATCGAAATTGAAGAAACCGGTGCCCTCGAACTAACATCTTCGCGCGATAAACTGGTTGTAAAATCGTGCAATTCGCTAAGCGGCGAAGCGTCATTCTCACGTATCCGAATCAATGAACTGGAAGCTTTATGCTCCATGAATACTAAATATGGGGAGTTGAAACTTAATTCCATTTCCCGCAATTTCAGGACTATACAAGTTAAATCGGAATATACCGATGTTTTATTAGGTGTCAGTTCCGGTGCCAGCTTCACTATGGAATTATTGTACGATGCAAAAACCAACCTCAATATTTCGCCACAGGTAAACAATCAGTTGAAAAAGGAAACCCTAAACGCAAAAACCGGTAATATGCAGGCTACCGGAGAAGTAGGTAAATCAGGGGCTTCGCATATATCGGTAACGGCAAAGGCCGGGGCGATTTCGTTGCTGAATAAGTAGGATTTTTTTTTCTTTCTTTCCTGCTTTCCTGCTCCAGAATATGGTTTAGCTGATGTTCAGTTAAAACTATGTTTGCCAGCTTAACCAAACTAGTCTTCTACACTTTTTATACCCCACATGTGCCATGCGCTGCTTTAGCCATTCCATTTTCTCAGGACCCATCAAACTCTCCAAACCCTTCAAACTCTTCAAACTCTTCAAACTTTTTTTTATTGCTATTCCAACCCTTCAAAAAAACTCCTGTCATTAGGATATAAATAATTTTGAACCCACCATGAAAGCAATTGAAAAACCACAGATTATAATCACCACAACCTTATTTATACTGCTTGCTCTTATTGCCATTGTACTGCTTATGTCAGGCTGTGTAAGCGAGCGTATCGAAGGAAACCGCGACCTGATATTACAGGATCGCCCATCGCAACCGTTCAGCGAAGTAGTATCTTCGGGAAGTTTCAGCGTAAAAATTATACCTTCCGACGAAACCCGCATCGAAGTAAAAGGCGAATCGAACGTGCTGCCATACCTGAGCACATATTCCAACGGAACTAAACTAACGCTAAAGTATAACGACGGCTACAATATCCATGAACACTATCCGGTTGAAGTATTTCTATACACCAATGTTTTAAACGCAGTAAGTTTATCTGGATCAGGTACAGTCGATTGCGGGTATTTCGAAGCTGACGATATGTATTTGAATATTTCAGGCTCAGGTGGAATAAATGGTGATTTCGACACAGATAACCTGGAAGCAGTAATTTCCGGATCAGGAAACATGGATCTGGCAGGTTCTTCAAATACGGGCTTACTCAAAATTTCAGGATCTGGAAACATAAATGCACAAAATATGGCTCTGGAACATTGTTCAGCCAATATTTCGGGTAGTGGAAACATCAATACTTCCGTGATTAAAACGCTTGATGCAACCATTTCAGGTAGCGGAAGCATTTTTTATAACGGAAATCCGGTTATCACAACTCATATCAGCGGCTCCGGGAATGTTGTGAAGTACTGAGAAAGAATGTGCTTTCCCACAAGATCCAAATTCCACATCACACATCAATCATCCCACATCACACAATCACCTTTATCTCAAAACAAACTTTGTAACTTAATCAACTATTACCACGTCATAAAAAGTGCAAAAATTCAATAAACAATAAAAACCATTACTCGTGAAAAGATTTTTTACCATCGTTATAATCGCTATACTATTTGCAGTTGAAGCGTTTAGTCAAAACTACCAGCAGTCGGCCGGTTTAAGGTTAGGTGCAGCCGGTGGCTTAACCTACCGCCGCCAGTTCGATTCAAACCTGGCCGGTGAAGTTATGCTCCTATCGCAAAACCACGGTACTGTTTTCGTGTTTCTTGTCGAAAAGCAAAAGCCTGCCATATTGTTCGACGACCTGAACATGACATTTATTTATGGCCTTGGCGCACATATAGGAGCTGCCAGCAACAATTGCAACAACTCCGATCCTTATGATTACGATCACTACTACGGCTACAATAAAATGCAGCTTGGCATCGACGGGTTTGCTTCATTCGAATATATGGTTCCACGCTACCCTATCGCGTTAAGCCTCGAGTGCAAACCGTATTTCGAATTATTCGACGATCATTGGCTTGGACTTCACTTGCCTGTGATTGCTTTCGGAGCGAGGTACACATTTTAAACTTTTTCCTCTGCTTTTAGAAATTGAAGCCACTGACAACAAAACAACAGATAACAAATTGAAAATAAACAGTTAACATTCTCATTTTATGAAAAAAGCAACCTTACTTTCACTGATACTAACCGTTTGTATAGGCTATTCAGCTCAGAGCCAGGATACACTCCGCCTGTTCGGAAACCAAAAGAAAGAACAACCCAAACAACAAACTGAACAACCCAAACAAACCGAAACACGCCCATCGTCGGAGATACAAACACTTACCGGCCCAGGGAAAAATGTAGGTTTTTACTTCGGATTTCACTCTGAATATTCGCAGGTAGCCGGTTATGACGCTTTTGGAGCTGGCGGAACATTTGCCATAATAGCAAATCATGGATTAGCCATTGGCTTTTCAGGAAAAGGCTTTTTTACCGAACCATACGAAAGAATTCCCGGATCAAATACCAGTTACAGTTACACTGGCGGATATGGAGGTTTCCTTATTGAGCCTATTATTTTTCCAAAATCAGCTGTACATGTGTCGTTCCCGATACTGATTGGAGCAGGGGGTATTGCAAAAAGCATTTTCACAAATTACAACTATCCTTACGATTATACCGAAGTATATGTTGAAGATGTTGAAGCATACATGATTGCTGAACCGGGCATTGAAATCGAATTCAACGTCGCACGTTGGATGCGCCTTGGCCTGGGAGGAAGCTATCGTTTTACTTCATCGCTTGAACCGTCCGAATTTGAATCCAACCCGATGAATGGGTTTACCGGGGGCTTTTCGCTGAAGTTCGGGAAATTCTGATAAATTTATCGCTATCTGCTATCCCATCCCTTAAACAAACTTTGTGAGCGAAGTTTGTTTAAGGTTTTTTTATGCTGCAATGATACTTATACTTGCCTTTTCGGCATAAAATGTACCTTTGCCTGCTTAAATCCAGACTATTACTTGAATAATTCTGATACTATACCTCGACTCAAACACAGTGTCACAACCGCCTTTCCAAAAGGCATGAAAACCGCTTGGTGGCTGATCAAGATCACGGTTCCGGTTTCGTTTGGAGTTATGTTACTTGATTATTTTGGTGTTCTTGCATTGATGGCGAACTATACAGGCCCAATATTCAGTCACCTGGGATTGCCCGGAGTTTCGGCCATTGTACTGATAACCAGTATTTTTACAAATATTTATTCCGTCGTTGCTGTGCTTTCGGTACTGGATCTCCCGATGCGCGAAGGAATTATACTTGCCACAATGTGCCTGGTTTCGCATGGATTTATTATCGAAACAGCCGTAATGAAACGAACCGGTTCCTCAGCCATACGTATGCTTTTGGTAAGACTAACAGGCAGCATAGCCGTAGGATGGATGCTGAATATGGTAATGCCCGGAAGTTTTTCAACTATTGCTGTTCAGATTGCCTTTCAGCATCAGGAATTCGGATTGGTATTTATGAATTGGCTGAGTTCTGTTTCATTGACAATGTTGAAAATCCTGATCCTGGTAAATGTTCTCCTCATCTTCCAGCAGGTAATGGAAGAATTTGGCTGGATAGGCGCAATAGAAAAACCATTGTCACCGTTTATGAAAATTTTTGGTCTGCCGCGCAGCACTTCGCTTTCATGGGT
>CAZOXJ010000229.1:0-5725 GCA_964583325.1 uncultured Lentimicrobiaceae bacterium | reverse complement strand
CAACCCGACAAATCTAACAAGCCTTGTTTTGCGAGCCTTTCGGTGATGCATACAGGTGTGTGAAATTTATAATAAGACTTGACCTTTTCGTTCTTTTGTGTCAAGACAAAAGAACAAAATCAATGTTAATTTAGAAATTTTTCTACAAAAGTAATAGTACCCAGCACATCAAAATAATATTCTGCCCTTCCCTGCCTGCGGGATGCCTGCCTGCGAATGCATTCAGGCAGGTAGTCAGGAAGCCGTCTTCCGACCTTTAAAAGTAGAATTCCATTAAATTCGTTATAGAACCTTTTTAATATGCTTCATACTAAATTAATCTTTCTATCTTTATCTGGAAAAAAAAGCCGATCCGGTAAAATGTTATGAAATCAACCCAGTTAACCATTAAGGATATTGCACGCAGTCTGAATGTTTCTATTTCCACAGTATCGCGTGCATTAAAGGATCATCCCGATATCAGCCAGGAAACAAAAGACCTGGTACGGAATTACGCCGAAAAGTTTAATTACCGGCCTAACGTATTGGCGCTCAGTCTCAGGCGGCAGCGAAGTTATTCTATAGGATTGATCATTCCGGCCATTGTACACCATTTTTTCTCCTCAGTTATCAGTGGTATCGAAGAGTTAGCGCATAAAGAAGGCTATAACCTTATTATTTGCCAGTCGAACGAAAACCAGTACCGCGAAATGATTAACCTGCAAACCCTTATTGATCACAGGGTTGACGGGATATTGGTTTCGTTGAGCAAAACGACACAATCGTACGAGCATTTCAGCGAAGCATTAAACAACGGAATGCCAATCGTTTTTTTCGACAGGGTTTGCGAGCAACTGGAAGCTGATAAAGTTATAACCGATGATTTTGAAGGCGGACGTATTGCCACCGAATACCTTATTAACAAAGGGTGTAAAAATATTATTCACCTTGCCGCGCCTCAAAACCTGTTAATAGGCCGCGAACGCAGAAACGGGTACTGCGAAGCCTTGCGTAAAGCAGGCATTGAAGTACGTGAGGAGCGTATTTTAAAATGCGACACCCGCGAGGAAGTGCAGACACTTCGGCAGCATATCCTTAACCTGGCGCCCGACCTCGACGGTATTTTTGCGGTGAACGACAGCACAGCCATAGCCGTGATACAGATATTGCAGCAAAATGGATTCCGTATCCCCGAAGATATTTCGGTAATTGGTTTCGGCGACGGACCTAATGCTTCCATTATTCAGCCGGAACTTACCACCGTGGTTCAGAAAGGTTACGAGATGGGACGCGAAAGTGTGAAATTGCTTCTGCAACGTTTAAATAATCCGGCAGCGGATATCAATTACCAGACAAAAGTTTTTAAACCGACCCTGAAAATCAGGCAATCGGCATAATTGTATCTTAACTCGATCCAGCAATACAAATATTGAAACCATTGGTGATCTATTTGTGAAATACTTAAATGCATAAATGCAGAAAGTTTAAAATGAAAATTTCCGTTAAATGGTGATTTCAGGTGCAGAGCACCGAACCCCGCAGGGCTCGACGAAGTCAAATATTTGTAGAACTCAATTGTGAATTAATTAAAGGTGCAGCGCACCGAAATATTTTGTTCAACTCAGGCTAATACTGCAGCTTTTGAATCCATCGGTGATCCTTTTTATTAAAATACAGAAATGGGAAAATACAGAAAGCTTAAAGGAAAATTTTTGTTTGACCGTGATTTAAGGTGCAGAGCACCGAAATATTTGTAGAACATAATTTTAGGAAAGATTAAAGGTGCAGCGCACCGAAATATTAAACAAAATGGCAAATACATACACAAATTGTTATTTTCATCTGGTTTTTGCAGTTAAAAACAGGCAGGCATTGATAATGAAAAACTGGAAGGATGATCTGGAAAAGTATTTAACAGCGATTATACAAAGTCATAAGCACAAGTTGCTGGCGATAGGGTCGATGCCTGACCACGTTCATATTTTTATTGGATATAATGTTAACCAGCTGATTCCAGATTTGGTAGAAGATTTAAAAACATCAAGTAATACCTGGGTAAAACAGCAGGGATTAACCAAATTCAAATTTGACTGGCAAAAGGGTTATGGTGCTTTTACACATTCACGGTCCCAAATAAATCAAGTGGTGAACTATGTTATGAACCAGGAAAAGCACCATCAAAAGAAATCATTTAAAGATGAATACAAAGAAATTCTAGTTAAAAGCGGTATTGAATACAAAGATGAATACCTCTTTGAGTTTTTCGAATCTGATATTTCTAAGGATTAGCCAGGTTTGCTAACATTGCGCATATTGTGCAGATGATTAGCATTGTAGCTAGCTATAGCGTTTTTCATTCGGATGATAGAAGATCCAGCAGAATCTGTATTTAATATTTTGGTGCGTTGCACCTGCAAACCTTCAATTCAAAATTTCTACAAGTATTTTCGGTGCGCTGCACCTTTGTTTTTGCGCAAAACTGGGTCATAATGCTGAATTTCTAAACCACCCCGGATGTAATATTTCGGTGCGCTGCACCTGCTAACCTTCAATTCAAAATTTCTACAAATATTTCGGTGCGCTGCACCTTAAATTATACTCGATTTCGCAAGCTGCAAATATTTCGCCACTCTGTGGCTTTATTTGAACCCAGAAAATTAATTAGTAAAGCTGCAGAGCAACGAAATATTTGTAGCATAATGGAAAATTATAATACAAGGTGCAGCGCACCGAAATCTATAAAGACTGGATTATGGATCATATTGTGCATTTGCCGTGCATTTGATACATAGATATCAAATGCAAGCACCTTTTAGCCGTCAATTCAATATTCCTTTTTTGATTTATTTCGTGATGGATTTTTTACTTCGAAACAACTATTCGTTGCACTGTATTTTCTTTTCCGGTAATCACTTTCAACATATAAATTCCTGATGCCTGAGGTGTCCACTCAAGAGAAAGTTTTTCGCTGATCGGCCCCTGGTAAATGGTTTTTACATGTTTGCCTTCGAGGGTGAATATATCGGCCCTGCATTTGGTGATTTCGGTGGAGGTAATTTCGATGGTACACTTTTCGTTTACCGGGTTGGGAATAACCAAAACCGACGAACTCTTTTTCTTGTCGTCATCCACACCATACGGATAGGGTAGCCTGGTATTGGTATAGATACGGTATTCGCCGGCTTTGAGATCGATACTCATATCTGTTGAGGTTACCGTGATGGAGTCACCGCTGAAAAACTCATAATATTTACCGGTATTGTAAAAATTGGCTGTTATTGATCCATCTTTAACATCGAAGTTCCCCAATACAACCACCGATGTATTAACATCGCGCAGTCTTATCTTCTTCATGGCTCCCGTCAGGCTCAGGTCGAAATCGCTTGTTTCGAAAACCGGGTTCTCTTTGCGCAGTTTAATCAGTGAAGCTACAAGGTCGTAGAGGTAAACCCTGTTAAAGTTTTTCATATAATCCCAGCGCGGAGGTTTTTGGGCAAGACGGCTGTCGTTGGTATTGGTAGGATAATTAATGGAGAAATCATAACCACGTTCGCCGAACTGCCATAACATTTTTGGCCCCGGAATAGTATAAAAGAAAGCGGCGGTAAGGGCAGCCCTTTTCAGAGCAGTTGCTGAGTCCTTAGTCGTATAAGATCCGTTCGAAGCACCGTAATTAAGGCATTTATACATCTGTCTTTCTTCGTCATGGCTTTCCATGTAAGTAACCAGGTTGGGCTGGCTCCATCCGCGCGATGTGTATGCTCCCCATGTAAGGTCGCTGTTGGCATAATATCCCATTGCTGCTTCCGAATAATTGTGGTTCATATTTCCCCAAAGCATCATCCCCTTGTTGGCAAGTACTTTTTCCTCGCTGTTATCGGCAAGGTGTTCAAGTATAAGATATGCATTGGCATTAGCGCTCAAAATCGTGTCGTAATAGGCTGAAAGTATATTAACACGTGATTGATCATAATTACCCCATGCGGCGGTATTGCCAAGTGTATTTTTCTGGGTGAAACCCTTTGAAAGGTCGAAACGGTAACCATCGAACCTGAACTCTTCGAGCCAGTACCTGAGTACGCGACTGCAATATGCTTTTGTTGAAGCCGACTCGTGGTTCATATCGTAGCCTACATTAAAATCGTGCTTTGCAACCGGGTTATAAAAAGGACTAGACGAAAGAGGTTGGTTATTGGCTTTGTCCCAGTATAACATTACATAAGGTGAAGTGCCGAAAGCATGGTTCAGAACCATATCGCTGATTACGGCAATGCCTAATTGGTGGCAGGTATCAACGAGCTGTTTCAATTTGTTTGCAGTACCATAATATTTATCCACGGCAAAATAATAATTCGGGTTATAGCCCCAGCTGAGGTTGCCTTCAAATTCGTTTACGGGCATAAGTTCAATGGCATTAACTCCCAGCTTCCATAGGTAACCGATGGTATCCATAACAGCCTGGAAGGTTTCTGCATCCGAAAAATCGCGCACGAGCAATTCGTAGATTACAAGGTCGGTTTTTTTAGGCGGGATAAAATTTCCTGATTTCCATACATAAGGAACCTGGGCAGTTTGAAAGACGGTGGCGATTCCTTGTGTTTTCCCGGAAGGATATGGCAATATGCCCGGGTATGTTGATGAAGGGATGTGAGAATCGTTCCATGGGTCGCTAACTTTTTCGGCATAAGGATCTCCGATGCGGATATTATCATCCACCAGGTACTGGTAGATGTATTCCTTGCTGGGAACCAGCCCGTCGATCTGGATCCAGTATCGTTTCGAATCAGGGGTCCGGTTCATATAGGTTTGCTCGTCAGGCAACCAGTTATTGAAATCGCCGATTACGAAAGCAAACTGTTTGAGCGGGGCATACAACGAAAGCAATACCGAAGTTTCGCTCAGGTAGTTGATACCATCTTTCATTCCTGCCGGAAGTTCAGCAACTGGAGCGGCAGGCCTTACATAATAAAAAAAGGAATCGGCAACCATGGCAGCAGCAGTTTTGGCAACAGCTTTTACCAGGTACCGTCCGTAACCGGATGCCGTTATGGTGTGATTAAGAAGGCTGCCGGTGGTTGCAGCAACCTGCTGTCCGTCAATATATAAAATAGTCGAATCAGCTAGTAAGGACGAAACGTCTACCTGTAATGTTTCGTTAAGCGACAGAAACATGAAATCTTCGCTTGGGTTTGTGATTTTAACACTTAAAGTGGAAGGGAAAATATCGTAAAAGATATCACCGTTCTCCGCTGTTTTTCCTTCGAGCCAGCTGCCGTTCACCTGCACGCCGCTGCGAAAAACAAAAGCAAGTTTCTGAATTTCTTCCGAAGCAGGTACATTGTAATACGAACGTATGGACGGACCGATCACCAGTTTCCAAAGATTATTACCCAGCGAAGTAAGCTTGCAGGCAGGAATATTCACACCCCAGTCGGCTTTAACATGTTTCCAGTCGGAAGTGCTGGTACTCAGATTGGTAATTACGCCGGTATGCGCATACACTTCGCCGGTGTAGCCAGCCAGTCCGCCACTGCCTAGCGAAGCGTCGAATGTTACTTCAATGCTGCTCTGGTCGTTGGGCAGGGGAGGATTTACTGTAATTACCTGGCTGAATCCTGTTGCAATCAGCAGGAATAAAATCGCTGTTATTAAATATGATTTGGTCATGTTTCGGGATATTTTGAGCTGACAAATTTAGCACAATTATATGTTACTATTTTTATTTCGTTATATTAAGCTGTTTGTC
>CAZOXJ010000228.1:2791-5726 GCA_964583325.1 uncultured Lentimicrobiaceae bacterium | reverse complement strand
TTTCCTATTCAGATTCAAAAAACAAGGATGAGGAAATGCCATCAGCAAAAAGCAAACCTCCGGGTGTAAGTATGAGTTTTCCTTCGCGGTATTCCATTTGCTTTGATTCAATAAACTGAAGTGCATTATTCAGCAGGTTTTCTGCTTTTCCGGTTCCGAATTTTTGACTAACGTATTTTAAATCAAGTCCCCACATGGTTCGCAGCGAGGTCATTATGTACTCGTTAAACTGAGTAACCGGACTCAATAGTTCCTGCTCAGCCTCAACACATCCCGATGCTACCGATTCGATATATTTGCCCAGGTGTGCCACATTCCAGCTTCGCGAAACACCATTGTACGAATGGGCTGATGGCCCGATACCCAGATAATGCTTTCCCTGCCAATAGGCTGTATTGTGGCGGGAGTAAGAGCCGGGAAGGCAAAAATTTGATACTTCGTAATGCTCGTACCCATGTTTTTGCATAAAACGTGTAAGTATGTGATAATGCGACAGCGACGGTGATTCGTCAACCGGATTCATTTTCCCTTTCCGGATCATGACTTCGAGAGGCGTTTTCTCTTCGATAGTTAGCGAATAGGCCGAAATATGTGGTATTTTCAAAGCATAGGCTTTTTCGAGGTTTTCGGCCCAGCCTTCGTCAGAAAGCGTGGGGATGCCGTAGATAAGATCGATGCTCAGGTTGTGAAATCCTGCTTCCAGCGCATCCTCAATACAACGTATAACCTGCCCGGCTGAATGTGTGCGGCTTAGGTATTTCAGATCTTCCTCCCTGAACGATTGAATTCCGATGCTCAGCCGGTTGATTCCTGCTTTTTTAAGTGCTATGAGTTTTTCGGGAGTAAGATCATCAGGATTGGCTTCGAGGGTAATTTCGGCATCAGCCGTAACTTTATAGGATTTTAAAACAGTGCTGATAATATCCTCAATATCTGATGCTTTCAATATAGAAGGCGTACCTCCGCCGAAATAAATGGTTTCTACAGGCTCATCCTGCAGATAGTCCTTTCGCTGCTGTAATTCGTTGATAAGGGCATGTGTAACCTGTTCCATATACCGGGTGCTGGCCAGCGAATAGAAATTGCAGTAATTGCATTTGTGTTTGCAAAAAGGGATGTGAATGTATATGCCTGACAAGGGGAGCTGGTTTGGTGAAAGAATGGGATTGAGGAGATTGAGGAGATTGAAAGGATTGAAAGGATTGAGGGTGGATTACGATTTTTTCAATACGATCCTGAAAGTAGTGCCTTTACCAAGCGTTGAGCTTTTGACAAATATTTTACCCTTGTGGTATTCGTTGATTATTCGTTTCGAAAGCGATAAACCCAACCCCCAGCCGCGCTGTTTGCTGGTATAACCGGGATTGAAAATAGTGCGGAACATATTCCGGGGAATACCTTTACCTGTATCGGCAATATCAATAATCACTTCGTGCTCTTCTTCAAATATATCAATGCTTATTATTCCCTGGCGCGTCATGGCGTCAACGGCATTTTTCACCAGGTTTTCTATCACCCATTCGAACAACTGAAGATTTAAAGGCACTACAATCGATTGCTCAGGCTGCACATTTACAGAGTAAATAATCTTTTGCGAGGTACGTGTTTTGAGGTACGACACTGAACTGTAAATTACTGAAACCAGGTTTTCGGGTACGAGCGAAGGATTAGAACCGATTTTCGAAAACCGGTCGGTTATCGTGCTGAGCCGGTTTACATCTTTGCGCAACTCTTCAATGGTTTCTGGATCCACATCTTTGGCTTCGAGGTAATCGACCCATGCCATCATAGATGAAAGAGGAGTTCCCAGTTGATGCGCTGTTTCCTTGGCCAATCCTGCCCAAACCTGGTTTTGCTCGCTTCGCCTTGCCGTGCTGAACAACATATAAGCAACCAGCAGAAAAATACTGATTATAGCCAACTGAATATATGGGAAATAGCGCAACTGCGTTAAAACATAGGAGTCCATATAATAAATAAGCCTTTTCCCCTGCCCTGCTATGGTAATTTCGATAGGATCGTTTTCGGCATCCATTTCGTAAATAAGATTTTGCAGGTAAGCGGAATCATGGATCTGAAGTGTGTCAATCTGCCCGTAAGCAAGCGCTTGTGTATGCATGCTGTCGGTTATCAACACAGGAACCGATGCTGAGTTATTTACCACTTCGCTGAAAAATGCATCAACAAGGTTATTTACCACAACCTGCATTTCAGTAAATAATTTTGAATCCTGGTAATAGATATAATTGACTTCCTTTTTGTAATACGGTATAGGGATGGGCTTATATTTCGAAAATTCTTTTTTGAGATATCCTTCCATTCCGGGAACCGTGTCGGAAGTAAAAACTGTGTTTAACGAAGCAATGATACGGCCTTGCGCATCAGTAAGAATAACGGGGATAGAAGTATTATTCTGAATGATATTGAGGTAAAAATCAACATCATCATGATTGTCGGCTCGTGTTAACCGTTGCACTGCTTCGGCATACAATTTTACTTTATTTCGCTCCTCTTCCTCTATTTGTGTAAAAAATTTCTGAGTCGAATTTACCAGGCGGGCACGCGTTTGAATAGCAGTTGCCCAGGTATGTATTTTCTGACGCTCGTCCCTGGCAATTTTTTTAACCAGCAGGTTAGAGTACCACAACGAAAAAGCAATAATAAAAATGGCCGAAAGCAGCAGCAGGATCTTCCAGTGCCTTTTACGGTCATAAATGCTGTAACGGTTTGAAAATGGTTGTTTCATGAAAAACATAGTTATGCGGCAGGACTATTAAGGGCATTAAATATACAACAATACTTTCATAGCCACGATTGAAAGCATATTGGCAATGGTTGCTTTTTGCGCACCTCCACCCTCTCCTTACTTCCTTCCCCTTGTCCCCTTGTCTCCTTGTCTCCCCCTCTCCCTTTTCTCCCTCTCTCCCCCTCTCCC
>CAZOXJ010000228.1:0-2691 GCA_964583325.1 uncultured Lentimicrobiaceae bacterium | reverse complement strand
TCTCCCCCTCTCCCTTTTCTCCCTCTCTCCCCCTCTCCCCTTCGCCCCTCACTCAATCCCTCCCGTCCCACTCAACCTACTCCACCTTCTCATCGTCGTCCCATTCAATTACAAACTTACCTTCTTCCTGTTTTTTAAGCGTTTCTTTATCTTTCTGAATCTGTGCTTTCCGAATGGTATCACCGGCAGAACGGCTAAATTCCTGCCTGAAAATTTGCTTGAGTTCCGCTTTCTGCACTTTCAGATCATCGGCTATTTTTTCGCGCATGGCTTTCTTATCGTACTTTACAATGGGATTATCCACTGTGCCGGTCAATGATACATAAACCTTTGTTCGGCCGCGGTTATCGTCCTCCACAGGTCCGAATTCGGCCTGGTTATCATATCCTTTGTTACGCTTTTTAAATTTGGATGCCATCAGGTCGGCCAGCGCAATGGTAAAATGATATTCAAGATCATTGTTAAAGGTGTGGGTTCCCATAAGTTGCAAGTCGAGAGCACTCGATTTTATTTCCATGGATGGAATATAAATCACCTGGTTGGCAATATCCACCTGGTTCTGAAGGGTAGCAAACCTGATGTCCGAAAGGTCTTCGACTTTCAAAAATGCCGAAAGGCTTTGCATCGGGCTGTAATTTACAAGCCGGCCGTTTTCTATTGTAATGTTAGCGTGGGTTTTAATCGAGTTCAGCTCAATTTCAAGATTGCTGAGCATTGTGCCGGCAAATATAATATCCGAGGTAATCAGTCCTTCCAGATTTTCATCTTTCAGATCGTCCTGGCCAAAATTACCAAACTGGGTGAAAAGCATTTTTACATTCACTTTTTCGAGCCTGGCCTTAGCCTGTAGCAGCGAATATTTCGCCGCTTTTGCATTGATATTGAACTGACCGGTAACTTTCCCCTGGCAGGTGAGCATAGCTATATCGCTGACTGACAAAACCTTGTTTCGCAACTGCGCTACCCCCGTTATATTGTTACCGGTAAATTTGCCAAAGGTAAAATGGCTGTTTCGGATCTGAAGATTGTTGATGCTGATATTGGCAGGTAAACTAAACTGGTATTCGCTTCCCGAACCTTGCTGCGCACCTGAAAGTTCGTCCCAGTCGAAGCGCTTCGATGATAGTAAACCGGTGATTGAAAGGTTTTCATTTTTAATGAAAATCCATGATAAAAGATTTCCGAGTGCCCCTTTGAGATTAAAATCGCTTCGACCTGCCTGGAAGCTGAATTGTTGCAGGCTCAGATCGTTACCATTAAATTCGAATAGCGACTGAATGTTTTTAATCGGAAGGTCATAATTTTTCAATCCAAGGCTTGCCTGCTGAATGGACCCCGAACCGGTTAAACTGCTGTTCAGAAAATCGTTTGCCGAAGGCTGGTTTATATTTGCAATCCGTCCGTCGAAAGCTGCATTAAATTTTAACCAGCCGTTGAGGGATGTGAACTGTTCGTATTTTAGAAATTGCTGCAGTTCATTCAGGTTGAGACTGGCAGTAAGGTTGCATTGAATGGCAGGTGACGAAAAACCCTGCATCATCAGCGAACCGCTGATAAATCCATCGCCCAGGTTTGCCTTAAGGTTGCTTATGGAAAGTGATTCGGTTTTCCCATTCTGATTTACGCTGTAAGCAGCCAGAGCCGTCACATTGCGCAGGCTCATGCCCGATTTGCGTTCTGCAATATTGCCGTTCTGCAGATCGAGGCGGACACTAACGGCAGGAATTTGATTATCGCCGAAATACCCTGAAATTTTAGAAGTAATATTGCCTTTCCCCTGGAATTTATAGCCGCTAAAACTTTTGGTAAACCTGGCCGGAACCAGCGAAATCATTTCCTCAAGGGTCGATCCGGTAGCCGATACATTAAGGTCGATTTGTTTTTGCTTTTCGCTGTATATCAGGCTCCCCGATGTTGAAAGCTTTAACTTGCCTGTTTCGAGGGTGCCTTTTTGAATGTTGTAAAGTCCGGTTGTATTATCGGCATCCAGGGTAAGCCACAAGTTGATATTGCGGTCCGATATATAATTGACTCCCTGCGATTTAAATTCTTTGAGCAACAAATTTCCGGCCAGGTCGAGGGCGTATTTGCTGCTATTGAAATTCCCTTTGGCAACAAATCCCGGAACAGTAACATCAATAGAAGTATTGGTTACATCATTGGCATACCGTAAATGCAGGTTATGGAAAATGATGCGGTGTAACCCGAAGTTAACTTCATCCACTGAGCCACCTGCCGACTGCTTCCAGAAATGATAATTGTCTCTCCCGTCAGCATAAACGCGGGGAGCAATTTCAACATCGGCCAGCCGGATTATTTTCACTTCGTATTTTTTTCGTAAAAGATCCCATATGTTAAACCTCATCGAAATTGTTCCAGCAGTAAGCAAATAGTACTTTGATGGCGGAGTTATGGCTTCCTTCATGCGCACGCCCGAAAACCGGACGGAAGCAAAAGGGAAATCCTTTATCAGGCTGAGTTGTACTTCGTCGATCTGAACTTCGGCTGTAAGCGACTTATTTATTTCGGTAATAAACAGTTTTTTAACTTCAGGACCGAGATAGCGCTGAGCCAGGAAAAGCACAAGAACAATAAATGCAGAAACGCTTATTGTCCATATAGATATAACCCTCAGGGTTTTATAACGCATAGTCAGGAAAAGTGGTTTTTACTGATAGTAACGCAAAAATA
>CAZOXJ010000227.1:0-5783 GCA_964583325.1 uncultured Lentimicrobiaceae bacterium | reverse complement strand
CCGGCTTCGAGGCCACTCGCCGAATTGGTTCCTACAAATACTTTAAAATCACCTGGTTCAGCCTTGAATTTCAGATCGGAATTGTAAAAAGCCAGGTCTTCAGCATTAAGAGTGAACGTAAGAATTTTACTTTCACCAGCTTTAAGGAATACTTTCTGAAACCCTTTCAGCTCTTTAACCGGACGGGTGATGCTGCCGATAAGATCTCGTACATACAACTGTGCAACTTCGGTTCCATCGTATTTGCCTGTATTGGTCAGTTTTACAGAAACGGTAAGTGTGCCGTTAGCTGTCATTTTCTGTTTATCAAGTTTCAGATCCGTATAGCTGAAACTAGTGTAGCTCAAGCCAAAGCCAAACGGGAATAAAGGCTCGTTTTCAACGTCAAGGTATCGGCTTTTGTATTTATCGTTTTTGTTGCCGCTGTATGGTCGGCCTGTGTTTTTATGGTTATAGTAAATCGGAATCTGGCCTACGTTAACAGGAAATGTCATCGTCAGCTTTCCGGAAGGATTGTGTTTTCCAAACAAAACATTTGCGACAGCATTCCCGGCTTCGCTGCCGCCATGCCATGCCTGGAGAATTGCCGGAACGTTGGCTGCTTCGTATTCGAGCGTTAACGGACGGCCGCTCATAATGACCAAAACTACAGGTTTACCGGTTTTCAGCAAGGTATTAAGAAGTTCAAGCTGACGGCCGGGCAACCCAATATCACTGCGGCTGGCTGCTTCCCCACTCAATTCTGCCGGTTCACCTAAAACAGCAACAATGATATCTGCATTCGAGGCGGTATGATAAGCTTCGGAGATCATCTGATCGTCAGTTCTTGAATCAACATAAGCGGCACCGCTTATTCTTGATTGAAAATCTCTGTCAGTAAGCAGGTTGCAGCCCATTGCATACTTAACATTGGCGGAAGAGCCAAGCATCGCTTTAACTCCACTAAGAACACTTACAGCCTGGGTCAGGTCGCCGGCAGCGCACCACGAACCGATTAATTCGCGCTGGTTGTTAGCCAAAGGTCCTATTAATGCTATAGTTTTCAACGGATCGAGTGGCAGCAACTGATTGTCATTTTTCAATAAGACTATAGAATTTTCAGCTATAATCCGGGCTGCTTTCCTGTTTTCGGGAGTAAGGATTTCATTTTTAGCTCTTTCATCATTAATGTAGCGATAAGGATCGTCGAATAATCCCAGTTTATATTTTGCCTCTAAAATGCGGCGACAAGCGTCATCAATGGTTTTTTGCGAAACTTTACCTTCGTTGACCAATGCTTTGGTGTGTAAAAGGAAACCTTCGCCAACCATATCCATATCAATACCTGCATTGAGAGCAAGAGCTGAAACTTCTTTCAGATCCTTCCCTACGCCGTGTTCAATCATTTCATTTACAGCAGTATAATCTGTTACCACGAAACCTCCGAATCCCCATTGTTTCCTCAGTAAGTCGGTCATCAGCCATTTGTTTGCGGTTGCCGGTACCCCGTTTATTTCGTTGAACGAACTCATGGCACTGCCGGCACCGGCATTAAAGGCAGCCAGGTAAGGTGGCAAATACTCGTTATACATGCTTACCATGCTCATATCAACAGTGTTGTAATCGCGGCCTGCTTCGGCTGCACCATAAAGTGCAAAGTGTTTTACACAAGCCATGATTGTATTGTTTTTGCTTAGGTCGTCGCCCTGGTAACCTTTAACCATGGCAGCGCCAATTTTCGAACCGAGCCACGGATCTTCACCAGCGCCTTCGGCAACCCGTCCCCAGCGCGGATCGCGGGCAATATCCACCATGGGACTAAAAGTCCAGTTAAGGCCGTCGGCCGAAGCTTCCTGGGCAGCGATGCGTGCGCTTTGTTCAATAAGTTCCATGTCCCAGGTGCAGGATAAAGCAAGAGGGATCGGGAATATTGTTTTATATCCGTGTATAACGTCGAGGCCAAAAATCAGCGGTATTTTCAGGCGGCTTTCTTCAACTGCAATCCGCTGTGCTTCACGTATTTTAGGAACAGAAGTAATATTTAACACTCCGCCAACTTTTGCCTCTTTTATTTTCCTGCCTACGTCGGAACTTGTTGATGCACCTGTTGTAAAATCGCCCCCGGCGGGCAAATTTAGCTGACCGATTTTCTCGTCCAGAGTCATTTTTTTCATCAGGCCATCAATAAAAGCTTTCATTTTCGGGTCAGGCGCATTTGATTTTTTCTGAGCCGAAAGCGTAAAACTTATCAGGATCAGAAAACTCAACAGGATGATTTTAGTGCTTTTCATTTTTAAAGTGAGGGTTTGACAGTTAATATGATTTTGGAAAACATTGTTTGTAAAGTGTATTCAGATGGTTTTAAAGCAAAATCTCGTTTAAACATTGCCTCAGGACATCTTTAATCCGGAATAAATTTAAACTCCCGGTTGTTATAATCTATTCAGCTTTTTGAACGGGAGTTCGCTCACTTACTCCGTTTTCGTTAATGGCTTCGATGGTAAAGTAGTATGGTTTTTCTTTATCCATGGTTTTTAACCAATACTCATTTGCATTGTAAACCATAATGGAATTGTAGAGTTTGTCAGGTTCAGTTCCCATATAAATGTTGTAGGCATAAGCATTATCAACCGGGCTCCATTTAAGCCAGGCACTGCGTTTGTCCTTTTTGGTCCGGAGAATAATGAATTCTTTCACAGCCTGTGGCTTTTCACCATGACCAAGACCGAAAACCCGCAGACCGCTGATTGCAAATTTCCCTGTAGGCATATGCACGTTTACCAGCCTGATATACCGCGTAGTAACAGGTTTTGTCAATTCAATGTAATCGTGCGGAACATCGGTATTATTCCGGCTTTTGTCGACCAGGATATTCCATTTCTTCCCATCGGCAGATTCCAGAATTTTGTACTGATGATAAACTCCAAGTGATTTACCAAGGAATTCCGCATCCTGGTCGGCATAGTTTACCTGAATTGCGTTAACGGTTGAAACAGCCCCGAGGTCTGATTGTATCCACTCATTTTCATCGGCAGAAGCTGCGCACCAATAGGTTCTTATAATTTCGTCAACAGCATTATTTGCACCATAATTTCCAAAAGTTGACGAAACGGTTACAGGCTTATTGTAATTCAGCAGCATCCAACCCGTGAAACGGCTTTTCAAATGATCTTCTTTTCCATCCGGCAGAAATGTTGGATAGTCGCCAAATGCAGTATTGCAATACATTACACTATCTTTATCAAAACCGGTGGGCCAGATTCCGATCCGCCGTTCAAAATTATTCTTTACAGAAACAGCCATGGTTGAAACATGCCAGTAGTTGTCCCATTTATCCTGAAAAGTGGCTCCATGCCCTGCTCCCCGTGCAAAGCCACCGGGTTTGTAACTCAGTGGCATGGATTGAGGCTTAAAAGGACCGAGAGGCGTATCGCCTACCACAACGCCATCCGCATATCCGCTGAATTCCGTTCCCGGTGCGCCGTACTGCAGGTAATATTTTCCGTTGTTTTTTGTCATCCATGCGCCTTCAATAAAAGGATCGAGAAAAGTATCATCCATGTTTTCGCCGAAACGCTGCCAGCCATAGCGCCAGGGTTCCAGAAGGTACATTTCCTTACGGGTCGCTTTTGGCTGCAGCGTTTTTCGGTCAAGTTCAACTCCATACAAGGGAAATTGGTTGCTGCTTCCGTTATACATATAAAACCGGCCATTGTCATCGGTAAAAAATGCCGGGTCCCAGCCTCCGATCGTGAATTTTTCAACCAAAGGTTTCCAGTCATCAACCTTTGGATTTGTGCTCATCCAAATCGTAAATTCACCTGTGTATGTTGAACCGAATACAAGCATAGTGTCGCCAATGATTCCGACCGCCGGAGCACAAAGTTCATCGTATCCTTCGTTCCATGGCTGAAGGAATTTCCTGGAAATGAAATTCCATTTTGTCAGATCATTACTCCACCAGTATCCCCATTGGTTAGTCGAGAAAAGAAAATAGTCGCCTTTGTAGTTAACAATCACCGGATCGGCTGTTGCACGGTGTTTTCCCCATTGGCTGAAATTCGGAATAGGAGTGTAGCCATAATCGATATTGACAGGGTTGCAGTAGGTTTTCTGCTGTGCAACTGCAGGTAATGTCAGTGCCAGAAGTATGCCGGACAGGAAGATATATTTTATCTTTTTCATTGGTGAAAAGTGAATTGCTTATTTCTCAAATGAAAATTTGTATGAAGTGCTTTTCTTTGGGGCTGTTTTGTAAATAACCGCCTGTGAAATGTAAACATTAGTACCAAGCGATTCAGGGTTTTTCTCTTCTTTTACAGCCAGTTTTACAGTGTGTTGACTATCGGTTAAACCGGTAACGTGCCACAAGGTTATATTATCATGTTCCTGTTTGTTATAGAAAAAGTAAGTATCAATGGTTCTGACAAGTTTCCCATCCAGGTAAACATCAGCCTTTCCACCGTCCTTCACCCAGTTTCCATCGATTGAAATGCCCGTTCCGGTGAAACTGATTTCAATGGCATCGCCTTGTTTCCCGGCAAATTTCGATTGGTCAGCAAGTTCATTCTGCGGCCAACCCATCTTTTTTAACGTTTGCCAGTTCCCTTCAAAAGTCCATGCAACTTTATCAAACACAGGTATTTTCCTGTCGAGCACCACATTTGGAAAGGAAACCTCCAGAGCAGGCGCAACAGGTAGTTGTTTCGCTATAGTTATTTCTTTTTCACCAACTTTTCCTCCGTTTTCAGCGATGAGTTTATTGGCATATTTGATCGTATTTGCAACTGCTTTATTAAACGAATAATCGGTATTGATAAACAGTGAATCAGCCATATAGGTTACGCCATCTTTCATTTCCTGTGGCAGTTTGTTAAACCCGATGATAACGCCAAGAACAGCCATGGCGCTGCTTGGATTGCAATCGGAATCCTGGCCGCAGCGTGTGGATATTTCCATCGTTTTATCCGGATCGCCATCCCCATAAAGCAGGCCCATAACGATATACGCCCCGTTAAGTTTGGCATCGATATTAAAATCGCTTCCTGATCCGCAGAAATGATCATTGCCCCATTTGTCCTGCAGTTCAGCCCAGGCTGCTTTCCAGTCGTTGGGGTTGTGTTTATGAAGTAGTATAACATCTGCAACCATTTTGGCATAATCGCTTTCGGCAGGTATTGATTTTAGTGCTTCGTCAATTACTTTTGGAATATCACTTTCGAAGAAGGCAATGGAATTCAGGGCTGCCAGGAATATCCCGCCATACACGCCGTCGCCGTAATTCATGATATGACCGATTTTATCAGCCATTTTCGATGCGGTATTAGGCATTCCCGGGCACATAAAACCTAAATAGTCTGCCTCAATCTGGAAGTCGATATCATCGGCATGTGAGTTAAATTCAGGACTTCCGGAAGCGGGAGGGAAAATACTGTCGTAATAATTTTTGCGTGCCTGTACGTTGGCATGCCAGAGCATATATCCTGCTTTGGCAAACATTTCCTGGAATTTCTTTGCCGGGGCATCAATTCCATATTGATCCATGGTCATCATAAAAGTAAGCTGCACATAGATATCATCCTGCCACATGCTGCCACGGATATCTTTTGGCGTCCATTTAATTGAATCGTCGAAGGTTTTGCCCTGGGCACGGAATTCAGTAGGTGCACCATACGTTACGCCTATCATTTTACCTGCCCAGCCGCCGGCAATTTTGTCTTTCAGAACTTCAGGCGAGATTGTCTGAACATTTGTTTGTTTTGTCATGCATGAAGATAATGCAAGAAGAACTATAACGGCTGTTG
>CAZOXJ010000226.1:0-5825 GCA_964583325.1 uncultured Lentimicrobiaceae bacterium | reverse complement strand
CTGGCGTCTTTTGGAGTATATTTGAAGTCTTGTTACCCGAATTTTCATTCCCTCTTTCCGGAAGTCTTAACCCTCAGTACTCATTTATAAAAACAAAATGAAAAGAACACTGTTTTTAGTACTGATCTTTATTTTCGCTCACTATTTCTGCTTAGCACAGAGGGAAAACCCCATGTCGGATAAACTTTTAATTGTACTGGATATTCAGGAATACTATACAAACAAAGCACTGCCGGAAGCCACTGCTCAAAATTTAATTGATTCTGTCAATTATGTAATCGGCCATACAAGTCCGGAAAATGTAATTTACATTAAGAGCATTCATAAAGTATTAAATCTATCCTTTTCCTCTCCTTTTGTATTTGTTTCTCATGATACTGCTGCCATGCGTTTGGATAGGAGAATGAATGTGGTGAATGATCATATTTTTACAAAAGAAGAATCCAGTGCATTTACTGTAAAAGCTCTGAACGACTATTTTGAGCAGAAGAATACCAAAGAAATTATTATAATTGGACTTATGGCTGAACAATGTGTATATGAATCACTACTTGCAGGCGAGGAACTTGGTTATTCCATGTATGCGATTCCGGAAGCTATTGCTGGAAAATCTATACGAAGTAAAGATAAAGTAATGAAAAAATTAGCTGAAAAGGGAGTTGAAATAATACCTATGAACACGTTGAAAAATGAAAAAGTAAAACCCTAAAATAAATTCCATGAAGTGGAATTGGCAACTGTTTCGCCTCTTCAAAAAACCTTTTAGCCACAGAATAAGCAGATCACATAGATTTAAACAGCAGAAAGCAGTTTTTAAAATGAAACCGGCACAATGATAACAACCAAACTCACTCTTCACGATACCTTGCCTCTCACCTGCTCGCGAACCGGAACCTGCTGCCACGGAAAAAGTGTGCTGCTGAATCCATGGGAGCTTGTATGCCTGGCAAGGGAGAAAAAAATTACTCCACGCGAATTCCGTGATCTGTATTGCGAGTTTGGAGGAATTCGTTTAAAATTTAACGGTTCCATTGGCTGGAAGAACCAACAGGCATGCAGCCAGTATATTGCTGATTTCGGATGCAGCGTACATTTGGGCCGACCGCTTTCCTGCCGCTTGTATCCACTTGGGCGTCATATACAAAGTGAGGAAGTTCATTATATGCACGAGGGGAATGAATTCCCCTGCCTCGAAGGCTGCAGCGAAGTTTCCGCATTGCCTTATCTGACGGTAGGCGAATATCTGAAAGGCCAGGTAACCGAGAAATTCGAAAAGGCCCAGGATGCCTATTTAGAAGTAATGCAAAACATGGCGGATATAGCCTTTGAGCTGCTACTTGATAGCGGCCTGGCCGAATCGGGTGATACAAAAACACTGCCGCTATGGCGAAAAATGGGTAGCGAACCTCCGCAGGCATTGGCCGAAAGGATAGGCCAGGAATGGATTGATTGCCTGATGCTGCCGGAGATTTCTGATCATCTCAAAAATCCGGTTTCATTTGCCAGCAAACACAATGATTTACTCCGGGCAAAAGCGCAGCAACAATTTGGCACCATACAAACAAACCAGGAATTACATAAAGCTGCTGTATTGGTAATGGGGATAGCCCTGCACCTGGCCCGCGGCATTGGTGCGAACCCCGAAACTTTGGTTGATCACTGGATAGAAACGGCAAGGGAGAATGGGGCGAAGGGTTAGGATTGGCTTTTAAATTGGCTTATCGTAAAATAATAATAGAAAGGTGAAATTCGTATATTAGCATCATATATCTGTAAAGGACTTTAGGGCCTTTTGTGACTCGTTAAGCTGTCTCTTGGGTCCCTGAGGCCCCTAAAACCCAAAAAAACATGCCCGAAAACCCCGAAGGCTTTATTCCAAAACACGGTGGTTACCGAAATTTGCTCACTTTTCAGAAATCGGAGATAATCTACGATGGCACAGTATATTTCTGTAACCGGTTTTTCCGAAGATACGACCGTACAATTGATCAAATGGTGCAGGCAGCCCGGTCGGGCAAGCAAAATATAGCAGAAGCCAGTATGGCTTCAGGCACATCAAAGGAAACAGAAATTAAACTTACTAATGTAGCCAGAGCCAGCCTTGAAGAATTACTGATAGACTATCAGGATTTTCTGAGAACAAATAAACTGCTTGAATGGGAAAAAGAAAGCAGATTGGTAGTCCGGCTCCGCGAGTTGAACAAGACTCCAAACGCTACGTATGAAACTTTTAAAAGAGGAATTGAAAATGAAAACCCTGAAATCTGCGCTAATGTTATGATAGGGCTAATAAAAGTTACCGGATATTTATTGAGCCAACAGTTAAAAACGCTTGAATCCGCATTTATAAACGAAGGTGGATTGCGTGAGCGCATGACTGCTGCAAGAATTAACAAACGGAATAAAGGCATATAACTGTGAAGTCCCCGTGCGCACCAGTTCTCTCTAAAGAACTATCTTTACTTACAGTATTTCCTCATTCAATACTTATCCTATATGAGAAATTTGCTTGTTATTATCGCTGTTTTTTGTAGTCTGATTTCCTTTTCGCAGAACACCCGGCAAACATCAGATTATCGTATTTTCGAAGCTTCAGATATCCGGCAAAACATCGAAGCTGACAGTTTCGTTTTCTTCACTTCTCCTTTGCGGCCAAACGAATACTCGCAAATATTTAACCTCAAAGATCATGTACTTTGCTTCTTTGATTTTCACCTGGATGTTTACTTCAAAAAGGATAAATATTGGAAAATTTTCACCATGTCAGATGGATACATCCCTCTTAATAAGTTTGAAAAACACTGGCAGGAGTACCATGATTATTTTGCCATTACCGATGATTATAACCTCGATTATTTTCTTGACAGTACGAAAAAGGTAAATATTTTTAATGTCAGGACTTCGGAACTATCCACGCTTACGGTGCCTGAATACCTTGAAAAACGAAAATTATGGAACCCCGCAATTCTTACCGAATATCCTGATTCATGGTATACAGAACCATACAATTACCATTATATACGTTACAGAAATAAAGAGAATGGTCAGTCGCTGACGCTGTCAGCATATCATCAGGTTGACTATGCATATTTCTTAATGGAATCATCCGAAACAGGATATACTGTCATGGCAAATCAAAATAGCGTACGAGTGTCGAAAGATGAAAAAGAGGCTTACGACCTCTTTCCTTTTGCCTTACGTCCTGAAATAAACATTCAACATATTTGCCTCAATGACAACAAGCTTTGCATTGTGTATGATACGATACTGGAGTATTACAACCTCACTACCAGTGATTTGATTAAAAGGCTACCGGTTGATTATAATATTGAGTATGCGGTAGTGATTTCAAAGGATTTGTTTTACAGCAGGCAGAATGTCTTATACCATTATGATTTGGAAAAACAGGCCATGGTTGACACTCTGATTTTTTCCAGCTATATAGGAGGCCTTTTTGAAAAGGATAACAACCTTATCATAGGAAATATTGATGGATTCTCTGTTTATAACTGCAAAAAATTAAATATTCAACACTACCTCGATAATAATCTGATTAGTAATGAGGATGAGATAGGTGATTATGATTTTGCGCCCTATAAAATACTAGGTCCGGAACTTGCAATAGTAACAGCCTGGGATTCACAAACCAACAGAAAAAAAAGTAAACTGTTAAAATTAAACTTTGAGCCGTTTGCGGTGGATACGCTGCGCATTCCCCTTAAATTAGATTCACTCATTCAGGCATCTGCAAGATTTAAGTTTGAAAATGGACGGCTAATTGTAATTTCCGGAAAGGAATTTTTCATCTTTGAACTGACTCAATCGGCCCCACAGGAATTCAGGCAAGTTTATAGCTATTCACTCCCTTTAAAAAATGTTGAATATAATCAGCCTAATGTATTTGAAGAAATTAATAATGAGCCATTTGGAGAGGAAATCATGAATGTTTCCTGTGCAGGTTCAACCATATGGCTTTCAACTGGAGAAGGGCTTTTCTCCTTTACTAAACAATCAGGCCATAAAAGCCATTTCCTTCCCCAGGCTTCACTTAGAGCCGGAACTGAAATGATTATTACAGATGAGGCAATTTATAGCACGGGACATGGTAACTCAGGATATTCATGGCCATGGTCAAAGATAGACAGGAAGAATTACCAACTTAGTTGTTATAGCGACAACCAAAGCAGGGCCTATGCAGGATCATTCAGGAATAAGGGTAGCGAAATTATTTACGGGACAAAAAAGGGACTATACCGGATTGATCCTGATACAAAGAAAGGAAATTTGATTGAGACCAGCGGCCCTGTTCATGTTACAGCATTTTACGGGGATAAATATCTTATTGCCGGGAGTAAATCCATTTCCATTATAGATAAAAACGGGAGAACTGAAAATCTGGTCACTTATGATGCCGCTTCTGAATATTCGAACGAGCAGAATCGAACTATTATCCTGGAGCCTGATGGTTCAGGTGTTTGGTTTGCCTTTCAGAATCAGTATCATCCTGATCTACTGGCAAATTATGACACAGTTAGCAAAAAGTTGAAGAATTTTTTACTTGATAGCTATCCTTGCAGGATTATTCCCGGACAGGATTGTACAATTATCATCACACATAAAAAACTGTGTTCATACGATCACAAGAAAGGTGTTATGAAAGTTATTGGAGAATTTAAAGATGACATCTATATCTCTGATGCTATTAAATACCAGGGAAAATTGTTTATCACAAGCTCTCGTGGTGTATACAGGATTGATCCTTTGACTATGAAAAGCGATCTCTGTTATTTGAAACTCGGACATTATTCCCCTGGCATTATCCAGCAGCACGACAGCATGTTTTTTTTATCTATTGGCGGAGATCTTGCCCAATATCATGAGAAATATTTCCAGGGACTTTTCCGGCATGAGGACGATCCTTTTTTGCAATTAAAAAAATGCCAGATGCTTGTTCTGCCATATAATTATGATGCTAATATCTATATTGGTAATGAATATGATATGATACGGCTCAGTTTTGACCTTAAAAGCGACCTGGCTAAACTTAAGGATATGCCTTTGAATGATGCGAAAGTGGAATTTTTCCTTGGCAACAAGAAAATAATACAGTTTGGCCAGTATCCATTTAACTTTCTGCTTACATTGAATGCACTTAGTGTTGATTTAGAAACAGGAGAAATTCCAGCAGGAAACAATGAGCTCCAGCTTCGCTATTCTGTAACTGGTTCAGACAAGATTATACTAAAGTCATGGCAGGTCTGGAAAGCATTCTGACCAGTTCGCTAATGTCTTATTAATAATGTCCGATCGCACCCGTTCTATTTTCTGACACATGCGGCCATCACCAAAATTTCAATTCCACTATAACCCCAACATTCATACCTTCGCCTATTCTACTGCTACCTGTCCGGTTTAAAAAAATTAGTATGAGAATTATAATTATAATAAGTTTGATTTTGTCCTTTACTATTACAAATGCCCAGGACCGCAAGGATACTATCCGCATGAAAGATGGCGCCGAAATACTGTGCCAGATATTAAGAGTTTCGAAACCTGATTCAATTATTCAGTTCTGCATCCGCGAAAACGGGGAACTGAAAGTAAAGAAAGTTCAAACTGCATTCGTTGCTTCCTATGCGTGGCCGGGAAAAGATCAGGCAGATACGTACTCGAAAATGCTGGGAGCAAAAACCATTCATCATGGCGAAATATACAAAGGGTATTGGCAAACTGGGACTCCTTACGCAATCCGTGAACTTACAAGTTCCGAAATGGCAACTCATGAACTAAATAAGGCCAGTGTAATGGTACGATCGAGTTTTGCT
>CAZOXJ010000225.1:3243-5833 GCA_964583325.1 uncultured Lentimicrobiaceae bacterium | reverse complement strand
GAAGAGTGAAAAGTGAAGAGTGTTGCTTCGCTTTGCTCGCAATGACAGTGAAAAGTGAAGAGTGAAAAGCTGAGGAATACTTGATAAATAAAGAAATCCACAAATGGGAACACAGGTTGCTGCCATTTGTGGATTTTACTTTTTAAAGAATAAATTCTATACTACAGCAAATCATTCGCCAGATTCGCCAATTCCGATCGTTCGCCTTTTTCGAGCCTTACATGCGCATACATCGGGTGCGATTTTACCTTGTCGATCAGGTACGAAAGTCCGTTACTTTGCGAGTCGAGGTAAGGGGTATCGATTTGGAAAATATCACCGGTAAAAACGATTTTAGTGTTTTCGCCGGCGCGGGTGATGATGGTTTTTACTTCGTGAGGAGTAAGGTTTTGCGCTTCGTCAACGATAAAAAATACATTACTTATGCTGCGGCCGCGGATATAAGCTAGCGGAGTAACCACAAGTTTTTCGTTGGCAAGAGATTCGGTAACTACTTTATGCTCCTTGTCCTTATCCCCAAACTGACTTTGGATAAATTTCAGGTTATCATAAAGCGGTTCCATATAGGGTCCGATTTTTTCTTTAACATCGCCGGGCAAAAAACCGATTTCCTTGTTGCTTAGCGGAACGATGGGTCGGGCAAGGTAAATCTGTTTGAATTCCCGCCGTTGCTCCATAGCGCCTGCAAGAGCTAACAACGTTTTGCCTGTTCCGGCCACACCCTGAAGCGTAACCAGTTTAATATCCGGATCCATAATGGCATGCAAGGCAAAAACCTGTTCGGCATTGCGGGGCATAATACGGTAAGCCGGTCGTTTGTCGAGTCGCTCAATACGTTGGGTGGTAGCATTATAAAATGCGAGTGCTGAATTTTTAGTGTTCTTCAGGATGTAATAATGATTCGGTATCGCTGTCTGAACTCCTATATCACTCAACTCACAATGGCCGTACTGATAAAGGTTATCAATTACTTTCGACGGCAATCCTTCAATCATTGTTTTTCCAGTATAAAGGCCCTCAGGATCTTTAATTTTTCCCGTAAGGAAATCTTCAGCCTGAATATTCAGCGATTTGGCTTTCAGCCTGAGGTTCACATCTTTTGAAACCAGGGTTACGCTACAATCGGGGTTTTCAGCCGCTATAGCCAGCGCGGCATTTAAAATCCGGTGATCGGGTTTGTTCTCGCCAAAAATCAAACGGGCATCGGGTTCGCTTTGCTCATTCATGATCACCTTAAACTTACCTCCTTTTGACTTTGGAAGCGTAAGCCATTTGGTAAGCGTGCGTTTTTCCGAAAGCCGGTCGATAATGCGGATAAACTCCCGCGCTTCGAAGTTTATATTGTCGTTACCTTTTTTGAAATTATCCAGTTCCTCGAGTACCGTGATAGGGATAGCTACATTATTATCATCAAAACTGTTAATAGCATCGTGGTTATAAAGAATAACGCTGGTGTCGAGAACGAATATTTTTTTTAGTTTTTTCGTAGTTTTTACGGTGGGTTTTACTGGCATACGAATAAGTTTTAGCAGGTTAAACCAGTTGTTACGCAGGCAGCGGAATGAGATATTAAAATTTTCCGGCCCGCCGGAATGCTCATCTTTTTGTTTTTTTCAGCCTTCTGTCTGTTACAAAATAACGTATAGAAAAGGCAGTTTTTACACCACCTGCATGGAGATTATTAAAAAGTTATAAACAGTTGTACGCTATAAATTGATTTATAAACATTTACCTGTTAGCGACAACAAATTTCTTATTTTCATGTTTAACAATAGCTTTCAAATAATTAAACAATATTCAAAATGAATGAAAAAAAATATATGCTTATCACCGGTGCTTCGGGTGGAATTGGCTACGACCTTGCTAAAATAGCAGCTGCAGATAACAGAAACCTTGTGCTGGTTGCAAGATCTGCCGGAAAGCTCAATGCTCTTGCTGCTGAACTTAAGAAAAACAACCACATAGAAGTAGTTGCGATAGCCGTTGATTTGTCGGAAGAAAAGGGTGTAAACACATTATTGGAACAAATTGCTTCGCAAAAACTTGAAATAGATATTTTGGTAAATAATGCCGGCTTTGGCGATTATGGCGATTTCTCGAAAGCAGATCTTCCGAAAAATATGGAGATGATAAGGCTTAATATCAGCGCTCTTACACAGTTATCGCATGTTTTGATGCAAGGAATGCTTGCTTCGGGCATAGGCAGGATAATGAATGTGGCTTCAACTGCAGCATTTTTACCCGGTCCGGGTATGGCTGTATATTATGCAAGCAAGGCTTATGTACTTTCATTTTCCGAAGCTCTTTCGCGTGAGCTTAAAGGGAGCGGGGTAACAGTAACTGCTTTGTGCCCGGGCCCTACGGATACCAGTTTTGCAATAGCTGCCGGATTAGGTAAGTCGTTGATGCACCGAATGATGCCGCCTTCAACATCAGCTGATGTAGCCAAAGCGGGTTACAAAGCCATGATGAAAGGAAGAACAATAGAAATTCCTGGTTTAATGAACAAACTTACCGCATTAACACCGCGAATAACTCCCCGCAGCATAGTGCGAAATATGATTTATGGTATTCATAAAGGTCATTGATT
>CAZOXJ010000225.1:0-3143 GCA_964583325.1 uncultured Lentimicrobiaceae bacterium | reverse complement strand
ATTCGACAATCCGACAATGGCAAAATTTTGCAATTCGACGATGATCTGATTTGGCAAACCTACACACTAGCCTAATCTAGCTTCTTTCCTGTTTATGCACCATTAGCTGAAGTTTGGTCAGGTCAAAACCATTGTTTTTTAGTCGTTCGGTAATTCCTTTGTAGGTTGAATCGGGTAATACGGGTGTACGCGAAAGTATCCAAAGGTATTCGCGCGAAGGGCCCGAAACTACTGCCCACTGGTAATCCGGATCCAGATCAATAATCCAGTAATCGGCTTTGAAAGGCCAGAAAAATTGCACTTTCAGTTTAGCATTGTTAGCCCCTTCAACAACAAAAGCTTTTCCGTTAATCGATTTTACTTTTCCGTTTACACTTCCTTTGCGGCAGGAGTTATACACTTTAACATAGCCTTTTTCCGTGAGGGTGTAATCAGCTGTTACACAGAAACAGTTCTTTTGAAATTTCATTGGAAAGGATGCAATTTCGAACCATTTGCCGGCATAGCGCTGAATATCGACATTGGAAACAACAGGCAGAGTGCTTTGAGCCATGGTACAGGAATTAAAAACAGGGATGATGAAAAGAAGAATGAATAGTGGTTTTATTAACTGCTTCATTTTTAGTGAGGTATTTAGGGAAGTGATTATTTGTAAATTTACGATAAATACTTCGGAATAGTAAAACTTTCGAAATAACTTCCCAATCCGGAATAAGCGTTGATTATCATTTTTACAAGCTTTTCTTGTTAACGCCCTACCGGCAATCATTTTCTTCCTGATTTTTTCCCCTGACAATAAAGTCCTGCTGACTACCAGAGATTTTTTTTTGCGGATTCTCTGCCTGAAGGAGACTATTAGCAGTGTAAGATTAATAATGCAAAAAGCCGCAACAGCATTTTGCTTTTGCGGCTTTCGCACAGGAATGGTTAATCCCTATTCTTTTTCACCGGGTTTGTCCCCGACCATCAGAATTTCATTGGCAACTATTTCGGTGGTTGTGTGCTTGGCGCCGTTTTTGTCTTCCCAGTTGCGGTATGTGATTTTGCCATCGATTGCGATTTCTTTGCCTTTTTTGAGGTATTTTTCGCAGATGCTTGCCAGGTTTCCCCAGGCTACGATGTTGTGCCATACCGTAGAGTCTTTCTTGTTGCCATCCTTGTCGGTATAGCTATCGCCGGTCGCGAGCGAGAAAGTTGCTACTTTGTTGTCCTTTTCAAGATTACGGATTTCAGGATCCTGGCCGAGGCGGCCGATTAATTTTACATTGTTGCGGAGAGTGTTCATTTTTTTTAGGATTTAGGGGTTTGGTAATAAGAATTATTGATGTTCGTGTTGGATTTAAATTGTTATTTTAAAAAAGTATTGTGATTCAAGAAAGTCTGTGAAAACTTTAAATTGAAACTGATCAATCTCTTTTACCTGGAGTAACTTTGTAACCGATTAAGGGTCAATCTGTTTTTTGAGGTTCATCTGCGATTAATGCTTTCAATGCCTCGAAAACCACCTTAAATTGGTTGTCATATTTTTCTTCCAATTCCGCGATTTTCTTTGCAAGTTCAGCGTTAGTTGACAGTATTTCCCTTAACTTCACAAAAGCCCTAACAATCATTACGCTGGTTTCAATTGCTAAGGCAGAATTAAGAACACTTGCCAGCATTAAAGCACCATGTTCGGTAAACGCGTATGGGTTAGAGACGGAAAACTTTAATTTGGTAAGGTGGTCGCATTTTGCGACCACCTTCTGTTTTTCTTCATCCGAAAGTTGAAACATGAAATCAGATGGGAAACGGTTAATGTTTCTTTTAACCTGCTCATTCAATCTTTTGGTTTTTACGCCATATAATTCAGCAAGGTCAGCATCAAGCATCACTTTTTGTCCGCGGATCAACAGAATTGATCGGTTAATTTTGTTGTCTGATATTACATTTGCGTTTTCCATGACTTTTAACCCTGACTTTTGCAATATGACTTTACTTTTTCGAATCATTATTCGATCCAACAAAAAGCATTTCATTGGCAACAATTTCCGAACTCACGTGCTTTGTTCCATTTTTGTCTTCCCAGTTGCGATAGGTTAAACGGCCATCGATGGCTATTTCCTTGCCTTTTTTCAGGTATTTTTCGCAAATGCCTGCCAGGTTTCCCCACACAACAATATTGTGCCATTGGGTTTGTTCCTGCTTACTGCCGTTTATGGCGGTGAAGCTATCGCTGGTGGCAAGGGAGAATTTTACAAATTTGTTTCCATTGTCCAGATTCTTAACCTCAGGATCTTGTCCGAGGTGACCAATTAATTTTACTGAGTTGCGGAGAGTGTTCATTTTTAATGGTTTTTGTGGTGAATAATTAATCATTGATAAGCTTAAGAGTATTAATTTTCCGGATTTGATTTGTAGCCGATCCTTTTCCGTTGATTTTGTTCGTTAAGGCGGTTATCCTTAGTCAACAGGTAATTCAGGGCTTCATACACATCATTAAATTGTTTGTTGTACCTGCTTTCAAATTCTTTTAGTTTATTAGTCAGATCTGCGTGGGTTAAAGCGTATTGTCTTAAAAGAACAAATGCTCTGACTATCTGAATATTTACCTCAATAGCTTTAGAGCTATTCAATACACTTGCCAGCATGGCAACACCTTGTTCAGTGAATACAAAAGGCATATAGCGGCTTCCTCCTCTGTTTGAGGACGCATTTTGCGTCCTCAAACTTTCTGTTTCTGTTTTGCTGAGTTCAAACATGAAATCGGACGGGAACCTGTCAATGTTTCTTCTAACAGCCTCTTTTAAACGTTTGGTCTCGGTTTCGTAAAGTTCAGCCAGGTCAGAATCAAGCATCACTTTGTATCCTCTGAGTTCGATTATCCGTGATTGTATGTGTTGCAGCTGCATCTCGCGTTAAGAATTTGCAAAGTTTTAATTGATCTGCTTTACTTTTTCGAATCATTATTCGATCCAACAAAAAGCATTTCATTGGCAACAATTTCCGAACTCACGTGCTTTGTTCCATTTTTGTCTTCCCAGTTGCGATAGGTTAAACGGCCATCGATGGCTATTTCCTTGCCTTTTTTCAGGTATTTTTCGCAAATGCCTGCCAGGTTTCCCCACACAACAATATTGTGCCATTGGGTTTGTTCCTGTTTGCTG
>CAZOXJ010000224.1:0-5905 GCA_964583325.1 uncultured Lentimicrobiaceae bacterium | reverse complement strand
TCACACTTCCATCGGATTGCTTCCTTCTGTTCAAATTTTTCTAATCCGAACTCTTTAATATAAAGCAGGTTTTCAATCATGCTCATTTTATATTTCAGCCTGTATCGCTTATCCAATTGTTTTAAACGGGCACATGGAAATTTTGAGCATTCATAACAGAATTTTGAATCTGTTTTTGCTAATAACTCACAGTTTTTAATAACACAATTTACACAGGATTTGGATTTATACCTGTCATTGCTCCAACAACCCGGGCAAATGTTTTTGTCGCGAAGATTTGCAAGGCAGATTCCGCAATTCATGCCGCAGGGAGCAATAAGTTGAGCGCTCATTTTCATTTCCAGATTAATCCAACTACTTTTTCAATCGGGATTCCGCTTTTAGCAGAAATCTGAGCAGGTGTTAATCCTTTGTTATGCATGTTATTCACGAAAACATCCAAAGGCTCACCTATTTCAATCAGGTGATTGTCAGGGTCAAAAAAGCGCAAGGTTCGCTGTCCCCAGGGTTCTTCATGGATGGGATGAAAAAAACGTATTCCTGCTTTTCCCAGGGCAAGATACACTTCATCAATATTCTCATCTTCAAAATACAGTTCAAACCGGTTTGAGTCATTTCCGGTTTTCAACGTATTGGTTATGAGATGATCTTTGCCTATTTCCCAAAGGGTGATTCCGTTACTTAGTACTACATTTTTCCCGAAATCGAGGTCAATAGTGAAATTCAGAAATTGCGTATAGAATGTTTTCGCTACCGCGATATCATTTACAAAAAGGACAGTGGAATGGAAATTCATAAGTACTTTTTTTGCCTTAATTCCGATTAAAATACTAGCAAATATACACTCAGTTTAAAATGTTAAAGATATTTATTGAATCGGGAAATTTTGAAATACTATATGTTGTGATTTCTATTTTCCCGGAATAATTAATACCGGAACATGGCTGTGTTTAACCACACCTGAACATACACTTCCCATAAAGGCCCTGTAAAGAAATCCATGGCTATGCGCACCCATCACAATAAGTTCAGCATTATAACTACCGGCATTTTCAAGTATCGTTTCAATAACAGGTCCATGAACAAGTTGGTAATGTGCTTCTATGCCCTGCTTTTGCAAATATTCAGCCATTTCCGATAAATCCTGCTTCATCCGTTCAATCTCTTCTTTGTTTTCAGCTGGTACTACTGGCGGGGCTATTTCATTTCCAATATAGGATGGTATTGGGGCGACAACATGCAAAACGCGGATTTGGCTTTTAAAAGCTTTTGCCTGGGATGCAGCAAAATCAAGAGCCACATTAGCAAGATCCGAAAGGTCAACAGCTACTAATATTTTGTCCATTGGTTGGAATTTTGATACATTTATTTGTTTCTATACAACAAATATACTGAATATCTTCGACTTATGCAAGTCTTTAAGATGTGAAGATGCCAGCTACCCAAAAATATTCTATTTCACCACCAGCTTTGTTGACAATAATGTTGACTTTCCGGTGAAGCGTATAATATAAACTCCGGGCTTCAATGTGCTGATATCTACCATTGTGCTTATTGAATCAGTGATATTACCTTTCAGCAGTTCCTTTCCGTTCATATCTGTAATTGCATAGGATGAGACTGTATTGATGCCTTGTTGGTTAACAATTGAAATTACATCACCAGCAGGGTTAGGCCATATAGCAAAAGGAACAGGTATTGCCGTTTTATCTGTGCCTTCCAGTAAACAGATTTTGGGATATATTGCACTTGAAATAATAAAATCGGGCCCACCCGAAGGGGTCCATAAAGCTTTTGCGGATTCCCACTCATTGTTGCTCTGCAGTATCCATGTTGTATTTACAGGTAATTTACCAGTACTGGTTGACCAAAAACACACTGTATCGCCCTGAATAACAGGTAGCATTATCCCCATCGAAAAGGAAGCAGCTGTTGAAACCGGGTTTTTAAAATCAATGTTTGTAACCTTTGCATTGGCGACATCATTCACAAGGGTTGAAAGTAATATAGTGTCGGTAGCCAGAACGGTTCCCGGTTTCCCTGTTGAGGCATCTGCGTTCCATATCGTAACAGGAATTTTTTCATTATTTCCGGCAGCTTGCCGGGCTTTGCTGAATTCGCATATCATACCAGTTATCACCAGGTTGGTTTGCGTATTTTCGAAAAAATCGCAGATGGCTTTATCTCCATAAGAATTATTTCCGGTTACATATCCTTTGCCGGCAATCATGTAATAAGTAAGTGGTTCAGGAAGCGGAAACCGGAGCGTATCGCAATTATCATAACTGACATATACCCTGATGTAATCCTTCTTCTCCAATGCAAACCCATTGGTGCCATCGGAAATGGAGAGTTTTACCGTGTAACTACCTGTTGACTGATAAATATGTACCGGATTCTGTAAAAGGCTGCTGTCGCCATCGCCAAATGTCCATTTCCAGGAGGTTGGATTGCCGGTCGATTGGTCAGTAAATGTCACAGAAAGTGGTGCGCTACCTTCAGTTACATCAGCAGTAAAAATTGCTTCGAGGCTTTTAAATGTAGGGGAGGAGGTAGGTTTTGAAACGGGAATCAGCTGATCATGACTTCTTTGCTGAGTAAATGCAGAAGCCGCTAGTACTGTGAACAAGAGGGAGAAAATAAGTTTCATAAAACCGGGATTTTAACAAAGGTATTGTTCCTGGTTTAGAAATCAAATTTCATGCCGGTTTTGAACCCGAGCGTAAGTTCGTCAGTAGGTTGATTGTCCTTGGTTAGCACCGGTTTGAAATACCAGAGACTGGTTGGTGTAAATGTAAAACTGAGCCTCTTCAGAAACCGATAGTTAAAATCAACGCCTGTAGCAAAGTTAACATACACATCGTTGTACTCAGGCTGGCTGGCTTGAACGCTGGTGATCTGGGCGTTATACTGTCCTTTAATCGATTTTTCAGTACTTGCAATAATATCGGGATCATTCAACCGAATTCCGAATCCTGCCCCGGCAGAAATCCATGTTGAAAATTTACCGGCACTGAAAAGCTTCCGGCCCAAGCCCAGGTTGTAAGTAAAATATTGATGTTTTTCGGTTCCCTGGTACTGCGATTCCATTTTGTCAACTCGGTATCCGAGTGTATCAAGCTGCCCGTCGGCTCCGGCTGCCAGAACAGGAGTGTTGATATCGTAATTCATTTCGAATACCAGCTGTTCTTCGTTATAAGCCATACCCAAACTGGTGTTATATCTTACCTTTTCCTTGTTGTAACTGGCAGTAAGGTTTACGTTGTGAAATACGGAATTTCCGTCGCCGTTATCAATGTTTTCGGGCAGGTAATACATGCCCAGGCCAAAATGATTATTGCTTTTCGCGTCCTGAGGGTCTTTGGGCGTATAATATTTTACTGGCGGAGTAACTGTTGTGTTAACAGGTTGTTGTTGTTGTTGTTGTTGTTGCATCACTGAAATGTCGGAATCGATTTCCACACTTACTATCTCTTCTGTTGGAAGCACTGTTTCCTGAAAAGCCAGTTCCTGTGAAAGAGAATATGTTGTGTCGAATTCAACGAAAGAGATATTTTGATTCAGGGCAATTTCGGTTTCGGGTTTTACAGCTGATGGTTCAACTTCAGCAAAATCGGGTGTGGTAGTTTTAGCAGCCAAAGCATTAGCTGCGACTTTTGTGCCAGAAGTTTGAGTTTGGTCGCCTGAATCCTGACCCTGGTTTTGCTGTAGAATCTCGTTCTGGCTGCTATTGCCAGGTGTAATTGCAGTCTTTCCCTGATTGGCAAGTTTAGGAGCCTGTAAAGTGTTTTGGTTTGTATCAGCAAATCGCGATATTGTAAAAAACAGCAGCAATCCGGCTGCTGCCGAAAGCGCAATACGTACACCGGTTTTGATGTAAGCCGCGCGGTTCAGACGGAAGAGAATGGTATTCCAGGTTCCGGCATTTGGCGAATGAACCGGAAGGTTGACGAGTTTCTCGCGAAAGCCTGCTTCAGCATCCAGCATATCCAGTTTAGCCGAAAGGCGCTGCCATGAACCCGGGTCGGGAGCATGTGTTGGCAGCTGTTCGCTGAACCTGTTTTTAGCTGGTTTCTTAGTCTCGTCCATGTTTAATCCATCAATGCTGAAATCCTGTTCCTGAGCATTTTCTTGGCATGATGCAACTGCGATTTGGATGTACCGGTCGAAATGCCAAGCATTTTGGCTGTTTCTTCATGCGTATATCCTTCCACTTCGGTTAGCAGGAAAACGGTTCTGTATCCATCGGGTAACGAGAGAATAACTTTTTCAAGGTATTCGCTGTCAAGTGTATCCGGAATCAGGATCATTTCATCGCTTTTAACATCATCCATATCGGCAAAAGCCAGGTTTCTGTTTTTCGAAAGCTGCCGGAGCGAAGTGCGTACAACTATGGTTTTAATCCATGCACCCAACGTTGAGTCGAACCTGTACTGCCCTATATCGCGGAATACCTGTATAAAGGCATCCTGAAGGGCATCGTGGGCGTCGTCGCGGTTGTTAACAATGCGGTAAGCAATGGTGAACATGGCATCGCAATACTTAGTATAAAGGTCGCGTTGGGCAATACGATCGTTGCGGGTGCACCCAAGCACTAATTCCCGCTCCACTTCGCTTTTGCCGGTAAAAAGTCTAACAACGTTCCTCAAAACAGTATTGGTTTAGCCTGTCACAAAGTTACTTTAATTTGTTTCAGCTACCACTTTTGCTTTACTGCTTCGCTTTCTTCAGCTTTTTGATACTAAAGGGAAGCATCAGCTTAAAATGGTTGCATCAATTTGATATTTATATCCTTGCAGGGGTGATCGAAAAAAATCCTCCTGCATATCAGTAAGGATTTTTTAGAAAACATCTATGCATTTAACGCATTGCTTTTCATTTCATTGTGCAGGTTCAACAGCAATTTTACTTAAGTGTGATTTCCCAATAACTAGCCTGCAATCAATCAGGAATTGGCAAACATCAGATTCCGGGCTTAAAAAAGGCTGTAAGTCAGAGCTGCACTTATGTTCTGGTTCCACCAGGTAGAACTAACTTTTTCAGGATCGCCTTCGAATACTTCTCTGGTATATTTATAGTTATCGAAGCGAAATTCCCCGGTAAAAGCCAGGCTGAGCCGAAGTTTTTCTGACAAATAATAATACGCCCGAAATTGAGGCCCGGTATAGGTATAAAATCTATTATATAAATCTTCTTTATCTTGTTTGGAGAATCCATTCTTTTCTTTATCCCAGCCAGTAAGAATCCACCAATCGAAGATTAACCAGGTGCGTGAGTTAGGATAGTAACCGAACCCATAATCGCCTGACAATTTCACAGAAGGAAAAATTTCTGTATACATAGTGAACGGATCAACATTATCATTATTATCAAATTGGAGTGAAGTTTGGCGAAACCCAAAACCAATTTTCATGTTAGCGGAGTTTTGCCATTTCAGGCTTACCGGCTTTTCATAGGCTATCCCAACAACAGCAAAAACGCCTGCATTTCGTCTTTTTAATTCTGAGTTGGTTGAAGTCTCTTCGGGCACAATATAATCGGTTGATTGTGATTCTTTACTGTAGTAGTAATCAGCTTCTATTCCAGTAAAAATTCGCTTGCCACTATTTCTAACGGGGTTGTTGGAATAATTCCAATTGTCAGTCAGTGAAGTAAAATAGGTCGCATCAGCGGTTCCGGCGATGCCATTTTTCTGAAGAAATGAATCAATCGCAGTTATTTCTGCTATCTTTCTCAATCTGTTGTCAAAAAATCGCTTGTATTTGAGTTTGGTAATTTCACTGGCCAAAGCAAGTACATCTTCGTTGGAAGCTACCTGTTTTTGTCGGTTTAATTTTTGCAGGTCTTCTAGTAGGTACATCGCCATTCTTGCATCCTGTACCTGTTCAATACGGCCTTTCCCAAT
>CAZOXJ010000223.1:0-5958 GCA_964583325.1 uncultured Lentimicrobiaceae bacterium | reverse complement strand
TTATTCCGGTGGATTGGTGAAAAGGTAGGCCTGCACCATTCGCATTTCCCAGTATGTAAACTGGTTGCCTTGTGTTGCCATGGCTTCGGATATGGAAGCCGTTCCGGCAGTTTTAAAATAGTCAACCGCAACCTGCAGTTTCTCTGGCGAAATAATCTTGAGAATATCGATTTCTCCACTTGCAACAAAGCGTGCCAGGTGTCCCCCGATGGTTGAAGAAGTGAGGGAGCGCTCTTTCGCAATCTCTTCTATCGTTTTCCCCTGTTTAAACATTTCCAGACTAAGCTTCTGCGTTTGACCTTTTTCCGGTTTTGGCTTTCGTACACGCTCATTCATGGGTAAATCAGCTGCGGACTCTTCCGGTAATTCAACATCTAAATGTGAGCATATCATTGCAATAAGCTCATCGCCATATTTCAAAACTTTTTTCTTCCCGAAACCATTGATATCCTTCAGTTGCCTGAGCGTAACAGGCATTTTCTCAACCAGTTCGTACAAGGTTTTCTGCGGCAGCACCATGTATAAGGGTAAATCTTCTTCATCTGCTTTGGCATTTCGCCAGGCTTTAATTTCCTGTAATAACGATACATTGGCCGATCCTGATTCCGGATTATAAACAGGAACTTTAACCTCCTTTTTCAACTGTATTTTCTCGATTGATGCTTTTGCTTTGGCATCGAGGTAGGTTTTTACCGAGAATCCGGATGTACAAGCCTTAAAACTTGCTGTTTTAATAAAAGCTTCCATATAAAGGTTTTCCATCCCTTCTTTGAGCGATTTCCTGATTTCTTTATTATCGGTTTCAATATCAGTGTTTTGTAAAACCCGGCAAATATGTTCTTCTGTCTTTTCTGCAAAATAAGTACAGGCTTTTTTAATCCTTTCCTGGAGCGCTTCGTTGCTTTCGATCATCGGCTGTTCGATGAGTAACTGCCCGATCTGCGGATTGAATTTGTATACAATTCCAATTAGTTCGGATGCTAATTTTTCGCTCATAGTATTAAAAATTTCAGCGAAAGCAGGAAGCAAAACATTCGAATTTTCCTTTATCTGTTTCTGGATGTAATGAAGCCTACGCTGAATAACCGAGAAATCGAGCAATTCCAAAAGCAAGGTTTGCTGGTAAGCAATACGCGATGCAATAAGCTCGCGTTCGCCTGGCTGGTTCATTTCGGCATTGGCTGAAAAGCCTTTTACGCTCACATCGCTTTTAATGCAATCATGCGATATGCGCGAGCTCAGCACCATCCCTTCCATGGTTTTACAACGGCTCAATGCTACATATACCTGTCCATGAGCAAATGCCGCGTTGGCGTCGATGATAGCCCGTTCGAACGTAAGTCCCTGGCTTTTGTGGATGGTAATGGCCCATGCCAGTTTTAGCGGATACTGCAGAAAACTACCGACAGGAGTTTCTGTTATCTCCTTGGTTTCGTCATCAATAGTGTATTTGTTGTTTGTCCATTCAGCCTGGGTTACAGGAATTACATCATAATCCCCTTCGCATTTTACGAAAATAGTTTCATCATCAATCCGGGTTATTTTTCCGATTTTACCATTATAAAATAGCTTTTCGCGCGAAATATCGTTTTTTACAAACATTACCTGGGCACCAACTTTCAGCACAAGTTCAAAATCTGTGGGATAGCTGTATTCGGGAAATTCGCCTTTTACTTCAGCAGTAAAAGTATAGGGGATGCCTTTCAGCTGTTTCAGCTTGTTTTCGTTAATAGCCTGCGACTGGTAATTATGCGTAGTAAGCGAAATGTATCCTTCATCGTTACCGGGATTAAAACCAGGAATAAAGCGCTGGTTCAGGTCGTCGAGGGCTTGCTTGTCGATAATATTATCGCGGACTTTATTCAGCAGGTTGATGAAAACCTGGTCACTCTGACGGTAAATATGCCGCAATTCAATGGTAGTAAAATCTGTTTTCTGCAAAGCACGGCTTCCGAAAAAGAAAATGGTATCATAATACGGTCGCAGCAATTCCCACTCATCGTCCTTGGCAACCGGGGCAAGTTGCTGCAAATCGCCGATCATAAGCAACTGAACGCCTCCAAAAGGTTTGCCCCTGTCCCTGAACCTGCGTAAAACTTCATCAATCGAATCGAGCAAATCGGCGCGAACCATACTTATTTCGTCAATCACCAGCAGATCGAGACTTTTTATAATATTTATTTTCTCTTTACTGAAACGCTGTGATCGGTCGAAAGTCTTTTTCGGATCATTACCCTGCGATGGCTCCTGATGCTGCGTTTGCCCCGGAATATGAGGGCCGAAATGCATCTGGAAAAACGAGTGTATTGTCACACCTCCTGCGTTTATGGCAGCTACTCCTGTTGGCGCAAGCACAATCATGCGCTTGGGCGAAATCAACTTCAGATTACGCAGAAACGTAGTTTTCCCGGTTCCGGCCTTACCGGTTACGAACAGGTTTTTATTGGTCTGCTGAACAAAGTCAAAAGCCAGTTGCAGTTGGGGATTCGGGATTTCCTGGGTCATTGAAACAGTTTGCTAATAAAACACATAAATTATAAGTGTAACTGCCGGGTATATGCAATATTGTCTGTTGCCAGATTTTTCAGAGTTGGCTGATGCGAAAATAGTAATTAATCCGGCAGAAAGAAAAGTCTGTTTAAAATTGTGTTTCTGTAAATTTTGAGGTTTCAAAAAACATTTTTCTAACAAATTGTTTAAATAGAGTCCTTTACAATTTAAATCCAATAGTTTATGAAACAAATTTCCGTCAAATCAATCCGGTTAGCACTATTGTTAATTTTTGTTGTCAGTATAAATATTTCGGTTTCAGTTGCTCAGAAACCTAAGAAAGAGAAAGAAAAAACAGCATCAAATGTTTCAGATTCGTTATTCAACGGATTGAAATGGAGGAATATAGGCCCTTTCAGAGCCGGGCGTTCCCTTGCTGTGGCCGGACATGCCGATCAACCCCTGACCTATTATTTTGGGGCCACAGGCGGAGGCGTTTGGAAAACAGTAGATGGAGGCAACGATTGGTTCCAGATATCGGATAGTACATTTAAATCGTCCTCCGTGGGAGCTATTGCTGTAGCTTCATCGGATAACAATGTAGTTTATGTTGGTATGGGTGAGGCTGATATGCGATCGAATATTTCATTTGGTGATGGCATGTATAAATCAGTTGATGCTGGTAAAACATGGGCAAAGATCGGCCTCGAAAAAGCGGATGCCATCGGTACTATTGATGTGCATCCTTCCAATGCTGATATTGTATTTGTAGCTGCAATGGGAAATCCTTTTCAACCCAATCCCGAAAGAGGAATTTATCGCAGCATCGATGGAGGAAAAACCTGGAAACTGGTTTTGTCGAAAGATGACAAAACAGGCGGAATGATGGTGAGGATAGATGTGAATAATCCGCGTGTGGTTTATGCTACGCTCTGGGAAGCATATAGAAATGGGCATTCTATGTCTTCGGGAGGTAAAGGTTCAGGCTTGTATAAATCAGTTGATGGAGGTGATACCTGGAAATGCTTAAATGAAAAACCGGGTATGCCAGTTGGGATTTTAGGCAAAATAGGTGTGGCTGTTTCGCCGGTAAACTCCAATCGTTTATATGCTTTAATCGAAAATGCCAAAGGAGGGCTTTACCGTTCCAACGATGCCGGAGAACATTGGGAACTCATCAATGAAGATAAAAACTTATGGCAACGTCCCTGGTATTATATGAACCTTCAGGCCGATCCTAAAAACGAAAACAGTTTATTTGTACTGAATGTAAACGCGTGGAAATCAAATGACGGGGGTAAATCTTTCAGCCGGATACGTGTTCGGCATGGAGATACTCATGATATCTGGATCAATCCGAAAAATCCGGATAATTTCATTATCGGCGACGATGGGGGAGCCGAAGTGACATTTACCGGCGGCGAAAGTTTTTCGGATATTGATATCCCAACTGCTCAGTTCTACCATGTTTCAGTGGATAATGATTTTCCTTACAATATTTATGGTGCACAGCAGGATAATTCATCCATACGGATTGCTTCCCGAACCAGCGGATACAGCATTGGCAGAGAAGCCTGGTTTCCGGTTGCAGGAGGTGAAGCCGGATACATACAGGCGGATCCTGCGAATCCCGATATCACTTATGGTGGTGAGTACGATGGCTTTTTAAGCAAATACAATAGCAGAACGAAACAGGAGCAGGCAATTTCAGTTTACCCCGAAGGCAACATGGGATCGCCGGCCAGTGCTAAAAAGTACCGTTTTCAATGGACTTACCCGATTGTGTTTTCACCTCACAACCCAAAACGGATGTATGTTACCTCGCAATATGTTATGGTTACCGAAGATGCTGGTCATTCGTTTGAAATCATCAGCCCCGACTTAACCAGGAATGACCCCAAAACTACAGGAGACTCAGGCGGACCAATAACCAAAGATCAAACTGGTGCAGAAGTGTATGCTACTGTTTTCACCATGACGGAATCATCGTTAGAGCCAGGTGTTTTATGGACGGGTTCGGATGACGGATTGGTACATATTTCCAAAAATAATGGTGCCTCATGGGAAAATGTTTCTCTGCCATCTTCATTGTTGCCTGAATTTTCTTTACACAGTATCATTCATTCATCGGATCATACCAAGGGGAAAGCCTATTTAGCCGCTAACAAATACATGTACGGCGATCGTGCCCCTTACCTGTTTAAAACTACCGACTATGGTAAAACCTGGGTTAAAATTACCGAGGGTATTCCTTCAGACGAGTATTGCAGGGTGATACGAGAAGATCCGAATAAAGCGGGCTTATTGTTTGCCGGAACCGAAAGGGGGGTATATGTATCGTTCAATGATGGAGACTCATGGCAGAAGCTAAGTTTAAACCTACCTGTAACTCCTATTCGTGATTTACAGGTTCAGAAAAGGGAAAAAGACCTGGTGATTGCCACACATGGACGGGCTTTCTGGGTTTTAGACGATATAACACCGCTTTATGAAATTAAGGATAGAACTGTAAAGGGAGACAAATACCTCTACAAACCTCGTCATGCCTATCGCATGCAAGGCGGGCAGAGTGATTCGAAAACTACTGGAACCAACGCGCCTAACGGAGTTTTGGTTCGTTATTATTTAAAGAACAAATCAAATAAGGAACTTCAGCTTCAATTTTTGAATGATAAAAATGATACAATCATTACCTATTCATCTTTAAAAACAACAAAAGGTGAACCAATGAAAGTGGCTAAAGAATTTTATCAGGATACCACTATTGCAGTATCTGATTTTGTAAAAAATAAGGCAGGCATGAACAGTTTTACATGGGACATGCGCTATCCGAATGTAACGGAAGTGGTAGGGGTTAATATAATGGACACAGGCAAAGGTGAAGGAGCAAAGGTAGTGCCTGGTACTTATAAAGCGAGATTAATAGAAGATAAAATTTTAATTGCAGAGCAGTCTTTCGAGATCAGAAGAGATCCGAGATCGGATGCAAGCGAAGCCGATTTAAAAGAACAATTTGATTTGCATCAGAAAATCAACAAAAAAGTTGATGTTGCACATGTGGCTATTAACCAGATCCGCACAATCCGTAAACAAATAAATGGATACATTGAAACAGTTAAGGACACAACGATGGCAAATCAGCTGAAGAAAATGTCAAAACCAATTACTGATTCGCTGGATATACTGGAAGCTACTCTGATGCAGCCTAAAGCCAAAGCTGAGCAGGATATCTTGGCTTATCCGATACGGCTAAATGATAAAATGGCAGGGTTAGGCTCGATGATTTCGTATGGTGAATCAAAACCTACCAAAGCATCGTATGCAGTATATGAAGACCTGGCAAATAAAATAGATGCTGCTGTCGCCGCTGTAAAGGAAATTGCTGATATCAAAGTAGCTGATTTTAATGCTTTTGTAAAAGAGAAACAGATACCTGCTATAATTATTGGTAAGTAGATGCGATAATTA
>CAZOXJ010000222.1:0-5990 GCA_964583325.1 uncultured Lentimicrobiaceae bacterium | reverse complement strand
AAAGTGTGGAAAGATGATACAGTAAAACTTCGGTTAACCGAACTACTGAACCTGTTTATCGATAAAATTATCCGTGCTGACGGACACCTGGGAATATTTTTCGACGAGCAATTCAATGAAGCCGAAACTTCTAAAGGAATATGCTCTTTTGGCCATGATATAGAAGCGTCGTGGTTGTTGATGGAAGCCGCTGAAATACTGGGTGATGAGTCCATCATAAATAAGATGAGACTTTTGTGTATTAAAATGGCTGGTGCCGTCGAAAGGGTAGGATTGGATAAGGATGGCGGATTGTTTCTTGAATCAACCCGTTTCGGCAGCCATATCCGCACTAACAAACACTGGTGGTTGCAGGCCGAAACCCTTGTTGGTTTTATGAATGCTTTCGAAATGACTGGTGACAGGAAATACTGGGAAACAGTCAAGCTTTCATGGGATTTTATTGATAATCATGTAATTGATCATCAAAAAGGGGAGTGGTTCACTAAAGTAAACCGGCTGGGAATTCCATTTCTCACTGAACCCGAAAATGATCCTTCGCCATATTACCGCAACGACTGGAAAATCGATCCGTGGAAATGCCCGTATCATAACGGAAGAGCGATGATGGAGATGGTGAAACGAATTGAACTAAAACTGAAACATAATGAATAGAATTTTACTGCAATGTACTATAGCAGCGGCTTTAGGTGGTTTATTGTTTGGTTACGATACGGTAATCATTAACGGGGCAATGCTCGACCTGGTAAAGCACTTTCACCTGAGTGCCGCACTTCAGGGGTGGACAGTAAGCTCAGCGTTAATAGGATGTATTATAGGAACGTTTTTTATAGGAAAACCGGGCGATACATATGGCGCCAAGCGTTTGTTGCAGTTGCTTTCCATCATGTTTTTCGCATCATCGGTTGGATGCGGCCTGGCAAACAATATCAGTACTTTCATCATTTTTCGGTTTATCGGAGGACTTGCAATTGGCGGCGCATCCGTACTTTGCCCGGTTTATATTTCCGAAATTTCCCCTCCCAAACATAGAGGTATTCTCACCGCTACATTCCAGTTGGCTATTGTCATAGGTATTCTTTTGTCGTTAATATCAAATTATTTGCTGCTCAATATTGGTGATCAAAATTGGCGCTGGATGCTTTTCAGTGGGGCATTGCCGGCCGTTGCTTTTTTCCTGATGCTGCTGGTAATTCGAAAGAGTCCGCGTTGGCTGGTAAAGAAAGGGAGAATAGAGGAGGCAAAGAAAAATATTGAAGAATTATCGTCGCACGAAATAGATACGGAACAAACGATTCTCGAAATACAGGAATCCATTAAATTGGAAAATTTAGGGAAACGCATCAATGTATTTAAAAAGCCATACAGGCGAATAATTTTCATCGGAATATTTGTTGGTATGTTCAGCCAGCTCACCGGCATCGGAGTCGTGTTTTATTATTCTTCCCAAATATTCAGTATTGCAGGCTTCTCTGCCGACAACTCAATGGCTCAGAGTGTAATCCTGGGCGCTACTAACCTGATTTTCACCATACTGGCCATGTTAGTTATTGATAAAGTAGGGCGAAAGAAATTACTGTTGTTCGGGCAACTTGGAATGGTTGCTGTTCTTGGCCTTTTTGGTTATGGATTACTCACAGGAAACATAAGTGGTTATTGGCTTGTGGCTTTACTGGTAGCATACATTGCTTTTTTTGCATCTTCGCAGGGAGTTGTTATTTGGGTGTTGTTATCCGAAATGTTCCCAAATGTTATTAGGGCGCGTGGCGCTTCCATCGGTTCATTTGCAAACTGGGTGGTAAGCGCTGCACTCAATTTCTTTTTTCCTGTTGTTATCGGATTATTTGGAATATCCCAGGCTGCACAACAACAGGGGATGAGCTATGCTTTTATTTTTTTAGCCATTGTCACATTCATCGGGTTCCTTTATTTAAAGAAATATATTATTGAAACTAAAGGAAAGACCCTCGAACAGATTGAAAAAGAAGTGCTTTGCTGAACATTATAATGTAAGATGCAACCATTACCACAGACCTGTTAAACTGAAAACATAAATATTTTGACAAACCGGGAAAGGATATTTGCAATTCTCAAAGGAGAACAACCCGACCAGGTCCCCTGGTTTGGGGATCTTGACTATTGGGCAAATTCATTGATAATACGGGGACTGAAACCCAAAGATTTTATTACCTCAAACGAATACATTCAATGGCACCGCGAATTAGGTGTAGGCTTCTATCTTCAGGGCTATTTCCCATACAGGCAAATTTATGAGAAGTGTGAAGTAAAAGAATGGAAAGAAGGACACAGACGTTTTAAAGAAATAGTAACACCTATCGGTTCAGTTCGCGAATGCTGGGAATACATCCCGACCTCTTTTTCGGAAGGACCTGTTGAACATTTTATGAAATCGGAGGAGGACATCCCCGTCATGAAGTTCATCTATGAAAATATGCGTTTTGAACCGGATTATGATTATGCGTTACAGCGTAAGAAACAGGTTGGCGACCAGGGTGTTGTATTGTGTTACCTTCCTAAAAGCCCGTTTATGCACCTTCTGGCACTCGAAGCCGGTGTGATGTCAGTAACAATGGCTGCATTAACTACGCCCGACGAATTCATGGATCTTATAAACACCATGAAAAAAGCATTTGATCAGGCAGCCCGCATTGCAGTCGATAGCCCTGCCGAAGTATTGATGATCCCCGAAAACCTGTCGTCCGAAATGGTTGGACCTGAGCTTTTTGAGTTGTATATGTATGACTATCAGAAAGAATGGACGGGTAAAATCAGGGATGCCGGCAAGTACTCATTTATCCATATCGACGGAACTTTAAGCGGACTGCTTCAACAGGAAGCATCAGTCGGATTTTCGGTTCTTGAGGCGTTGACTCCTTACCCGGTAGGTGATGTAAAATTCGAAGATATCGCCGGAATAACCGGAGATTCCAAAAGTATCATCTGGGGCGGAATTCCAGGGGTTTATTTTACCAATTGCATAAGTGATACTGAATTTGAAAGACATGTCAGGCATGTGCTTTCAATTATGGTGAAAGAGCCCCGCTATGTGCTGGGTGTTGCTGACCAGGTGCCTCCCGATGGACTTGAAAGCCGTGTGAAGCGTATAGCGGAACTGGTTGATGAGTATGGTAAATATTAACGGCAAAAAATGATCTGAATAATACTTTATGAACGGATACGAACGAATAGATGCGGCATTAAAAGGTTTGAAACCTGATAAAACGCCTGTTATGCTTCATAATTTTATGATGGCTGCGCGCGAATATGGAGTTACTATGGAGCAATTCCGTAATGATCCCGGGGTGATTGCCGGGGCATTTATTAAATCGGTTGAAACATACCAGTTCGACGGAATTCTGGTGGATATTGACACCGTAACACTGGCAGGCGCATTGGGAGTTAAAATTGATTTCCCGATAAACGATCCGGCCCGGATGCATGATGGACTTTTAACTGAACTTGAAAATGTAAGGAAGTTAACGCCCTGCAGGGTTGAAGATTACAAATACATACAGGTATGGCTCGAAGCGGTTCGACTGCTGAAAGAATATTTCAAAGATGAAATCTATATACGCGGCAATTGCGACCAGGCCCCGTTTGCGCTGGCTACTATGGTCCGTGGTGCGCAGGATCTGATGATGGATCTGATGATGGCTGAAGAAAACCTGGTTTTTGACTTGCTCAATTATTGCACGGATGCAACCTGCCAGTTTGTAAAGCTTATGGCTCAAACCGGCGCCGATATGGTTTCCAACGGCGACAGCCCTGCCGGACCCGAAATGATTTCGCCGGATATGTATGAAAAATTTGCGCTCCCTTTTGAAAAAAAAGTTGTGGATACAGCTCACTCTTTCGGTCTTCCATATGCACTCCATATTTGTGGTAATACCCACGTAATATTGGATAAGATGCTGCTTTCAGGGGCAGATGCCTTTGAACTCGACTATAAAACTGATGCCCGTAAAGTTTTTGAATTGTATTCCGATAAAGCAACACTGATAGGGAATGTCGATCCTAGTGGTGTTCTGGCGCTTGGAACTGTCGGTGATGTGCGGCAAAAAACTATTGAACTCCTGGAGATTTATTCAGGTTCTCCGAGGTTTATCCTTAACGCAGGTTGTGCTCTACCGCCTAATACACCTTCAGCAAATATAAAAGAGATGATTAAGATCGCCAGAGAATTCACTGTAAATCAGTGAACGGAAAACTAGTGCTCTACAGACTAAAAAACCATTCTGATAATTTGTGTAAATAATACTATAAATACCATGAACTTAATTGAACAGGTTGCTCATTGCATTGAGTTTGGGAAAATTAATAAAGCCTCACCGTATCCGCCCGAATTAAAGGGTCAGGATGGTGCCGATGAGCTTACACAAATGGCTCTTGAAAACGGGTTCGCTGCCGACGAAATCCTGCAAAAAGGATTTGTTGAAGCCATGAACCGGGTAGGGCAGAAGTTTTCGGAGCACAAAATTTTTGTTCCCCAGATGCTCATGTCGGCCAAGGCGATGAATACTGCAATGAAGCACCTGCGTCCTTATTTTCAAAGCGGTGAAATCAGCCGGAAAGGAAAATTTATAATCGGCACTGTTGCCGGCGATCTGCACGATATTGGTAAAAACCTGGTGGCTATGATGGTTGAAGGTGCCGGTTGGGAAGTAATCGACCTTGGTGTTGATATCAATCACGATCGCTTTCTCGAGGAACTTGAAAAACATCCAGGCAGTTTTGTCGGACTTTCAGCTATGCTCACAACCACTATGGTCAACATGGAAAGTATCGTTAAAAACCTGAAAGAAAAATACCCTGATCTTGTGGTATGTATTGGTGGTGCACCGGTAAACCAGGAATTTTGCCAGAAAATTAATGCAGATTTCTATAGCCCCGACCCACAGGGTTTGGTGAATTACTTAGGTCAGCATTCCTCCAAAGTGAATTAAATCATGGAAATAAAACGCTTCGGGCTCAGTTATAACGATCTGGCTATTGACAAAGCAGCAGTAGCCAAACTGTTAAAATTTGGCCCGGGTGAGATTCCTTCTCATTTCGATGAAATGATCAGCCTTGAACTTCAGGAAGCAAAGGATCTCTGCGAAATATATGGAGGATACAGAATAGTTGACGATATTTCGATCGATAAGGTTAATCAGATAATTAGAGTGAAAGAAACTGATTTCCTGGTTGGGAAAAACATCTCAGTCTATCTCAGGCATGCCGAAAAAATTGCCTTAATGCTTTGTACAGCCGGGCCAAAAATTGAAGAGCGATCACAACTGCTGATGAAAGAAGGTCATTATCCCGAAGGCTTTATCATGGATATGATAGGCTCGGTGGTTGTGGATGCGGCTATGGATAAAATTCACGAAACGCTTAATGCTGATATGGAGGCCATTGGTTTGAAAGTCTCAAACCGATATAGTCCCGGTTACTGTGCCTGGAATGTCAGCGAGCAAAAGAAATTCTTTGCGTTTTTTCCTGAAAATTTTGGAAAAATTTCACTTTCGGAAAGTTGCCTTATGAATCCTATCAAATCCATCAGTGCGATTGCCGGTATAGGGAAAGAAATCAAACACCTTGGTTATGCCTGCGACAATTGTACCATGGCCGATTGTGTGTACAGAGGGTTAAAAGAGTGAAGGGTAACATTTTCAGAGCATGTATACAGAACTTGTAACTTTTAAGTATAATGACTAATCATGTGATGAAATTCAAAAAGCATCAACGCTTGTCTTTTGGATCATTAATCAATAACGAAATAAAAATCAAAAACACTCAATGAAAAAATCGATTTTAATCTTGATTCTGCTTACTGGTGTCTTCTTAATTACCAACGCGCAACCTAAGCATACTTTCGCAATTAGCGGGGGTGAATTCATGTATGATGGCAAACCAATTAAAATTTACAGTGGCGAAATGCATTATTCGCGTATCCCTCACGAATACTGGAAACAGCGCCTGCAAATGAT
>CAZOXJ010000221.1:0-6034 GCA_964583325.1 uncultured Lentimicrobiaceae bacterium | reverse complement strand
AGGTATTGCAGGTAAGCTTTTGCTTTAAAAAATGCTGAATTCATCAGGCGCAGTGGTGGGATTTTAAAAATAATTTCTGAAATGAAACCAAGCTTGCTTATTTTTGTTTCCTTTATTGCAAAATACAAAAACAGCTTTTCATGTCGATACAAAAAGTGAGTGCTAAAGTAGAGAATTATTTGTCGCTCGTTAAATTTTCGCACACAATATTTGCGCTCCCGTTTGCATTACTGGGTTTTTCGCTGGCTACTATTCATGCCAACGATTCGCTTAGTTTGAAGTTGCTGGCTCTTGTGATTTTATGCATGCTTTTCGCCCGTAACGCGGCAATGAGTTTTAACCGTTGGGCCGACAGGGATATTGATGTAGTGAATCCACGTACGGCACAACGCGAAATACCGGCACAAAAAATAAAACAGCAATCGGCACTTATATTCTGCATAACAAATGCACTGCTTTTTGTTGCTGCCACCTGGTTTATCAACCCGCTCTGTTTTTACCTTTCGCCGGTTGCGCTTTTAGTTATTCTGGGTTATAGTGTCACCAAACGGTTTACCGCTTTATCGCATTTTGTGCTCGGACTCGGGCTTGCGCTCGCACCTACCGGCGCTTACCTGGCGGTTACCGGTACTTTCGACTGGATACCTGTCATAATTTCATTTTCAGTACTATTCTGGGTTTCAGGCTTCGACATTATATATGCTTTGCAGGATGACGATTTCGACCGCGATAACCATTTACGCTCAGTTCCGGTATTACTCGGCCGAAAAAGAGCTTTAGGCTTGTCGCTGGTATTGCACATTTTTACAGCCGTGCTGCTTGTTGTGGCCGGTTTGCAAGGGAATTTCAAAACTATTTACTGGATCGGACTGGGTATTTTTTCCTTCTTACTGTTTTACCAGCATACAATTGTTAAATACAACGATCTGCATCGTGTAAATGTGGCATTTTTTACTTTGAACGGGATTGCCAGTGTTGTATTTTCCGTATTCGCAATTACGGATTTATTGCTCTAAATCAGGAACTTTTGATTTGCCTTCCTTTTTGACCGAAGCCTCGATTGCCGCGTCAAAAAGCACTTTGTCTGCCGGATGAAACTCGAAAGTTATCGGAGTATAAAAAATTGGCAGTCCACCCAGAATCTCTTCAGCTTCTGCATTTTGAAGGCGCTTTGCGTCTTTTTCAGTGGTGACGATAATTTTTCGTTTCGTTGGCAAGGTATTGTACCTGTCCTTCAAAATCAGCAAATCCTTTTGAGTGAATGAATGATGATCCGGAAACTCCATCAGCTCAAGGTCACTGCAGTGCTTTCGCAGGTATTCTTCCATAGGTCCGGGATTGCCGATACCGGTAAGCATAATAATGGAATATACATTTTCAGTTTTAGCTGAATGATCGCATTTATTGAGATACAACGGTTTAAAAGGAAGATAATTGATGTATGAGAAACACACAAGCTGCCCCGGGAAAGGTTTTATTTCCTCAATAAGTTGCTTGCGTACAATAGGTGAAAATATCCGTGGCGTTTTTGTAACAACAATAATATCAGCACGCTTACGGCCCGAAATATATTCGCGCAACCTGCCAAGCGGCAACAACCAATCTCTTGTAAACAGTTTAAAATAATCGGTTACCAGGATCGACAATTCCGGTTTTACATAGCGGTGCTGAAAGGCATCGTCGAGAATAACTACATCAAGATCAGGAACATCAATAATAAGCTTTCGTAAGCCTTGTTTGCGGCATTCGCTCACAGCCACTTTTACGGCATCAAATTTCTGATGATATTGCAATGGTTCATCGCCAATGGTATCAACCGTTTCGTTTTCGCCGGCAAGCCTGTAACCTTTGGTTTTTCGCTTGTAACCGCGGCTTAAAGTAGCAATATTGTTTTTGTCGGTTAACAAACGGATAATATATTCAACCATCGGAGTTTTTCCTGAGCCTCCGGCGATCAGGTTTCCGACAGAAATTAGAGGGAAATCAAATTTATGGGAAGGAAGTAACCTGATGTCAAACAACAAGTTACGGACTTTTGTAATCAGACCGTAGAGAATGGCGAGAGGGAAAAGTAAAAATCTGAATGCTTCCACGTGATAAAGATACAAACAAATTTATCTGATATGCATAAACTTTCGTTAAAGAAATATTATCTTTAACGATATATTTTAGGCGCAGTACTGAAAAATCAATAGAAATATCATAAACTTTCGGAACATTTCAATTATTTGAGTTAAAATGAAGTGGCTTTTTAGTAATTTTACCTGTTAACAAAACCATCACAAAAAGTATGATATTATCCGAAATCACATCCTTTCTGAACTCAGAAATTCCACTTGCATTGCAGGAAAGTTATGACAATTGCGGTCTGCTTATCGGCGACTCTTCCTCCGAAATTACGGGTGCATTGGTTTGTCTCGATCTTACCGAAGGTGTTATGGACGAGGCAATTAAAAAACATTGCAACCTTATTATCTCGCATCATCCGCTAATTTTTTCGGGTATAAAAAGTCTTACAGGGCGTAATGATACAGAACGCCTTGTTATACGAGCCATAAGCAATAAAATAGCGGTATATGCTCTTCATACCAACCTCGATAACCATTACAATGGTGTTAACCGTTTGCTTTGCGAAAAACTTGGAATCGAAAATGCCGTGATACTAAAACCTGCTGCTGGTACTTTGCGCAAACTGGTAACTTTTTGTCCGCCAGCACATGCAGATAAAGTGAGGGAAGCCATATTCGAAACCGGTGCCGGACACATCGGGAATTACGACAGTTGCAGTTTCAATGCGGCTGGCAATGGAACATTCAGGGCATTGCCGGGAGCCGATCCATTTGCAGGCGAACCCGGAAAGCTGCATACTGAACCAGAACTACGGATAGAAACTTTATTTCCCGCTTATCTCGAAAACGCTGTAATTGCAGCATTGAAAAAATCACATCCTTACGAAGAAGTTGCCTTCGATATTTATCCATTATCCAATGTACATCAGCGCATTGGAGCGGGTATGACAGGCACTTTGCCGGAAGCCATGGATGCAGAAGAGTTTTTACACAAAGTGAAGGAAATTCTCTCCATCGGTTGCATCAGGCACACCCCGATTAAAAATAAAAAAATAAAAAAAATAGCTGTCTGCGGAGGCTCGGGCAGTTTCCTGATAAAAGATGCAATGCACTGTGGAGCTGATATTTATCTGACCGGAGATATAAAATATCATGACTTTTTTATCCCTGAAAACAAAATGATTTTGGCCGACATCGGGCATTATGAAAGCGAACAATTCACAAAAGAACTGATATATACCTTATTAAAGAAAAAATTTACTACTTTTGCACTCTTTATTTCCGAAACCAATACCAATCCGGTTAATTATTTGTAAATCAACATCAAACATCATAATCTGCTATGGCAAAAAGTGTTGCTAAACCTGCTGAAACAAGCGGTGAAGAGATCAATAAGGCTACAAATGCTATCGAAACGAGCGAAACTGTTGAAAATCCAGCTTCCGACAGTCCGGTAAAAGATGAAACTGAAATTTCGATTGAAAAAAAACTCATTGCCTTATATACCCTTCAGCAAAATGATTCGAAAATCGACCGAATAAAAATTGTTCGCGGCGAATTACCTCTTGAAGTGGAAGACCTTGAAGATGACGTTGCCGGCCTCGAAACCCGCATCGATAACTACATTCAGGAAATTGAAATGCTGGAAAAACAGGTTTCGGATAAAAACCAGGCTATTAAAGAAAGCCAGGGCCTTATCAAACGTTACGAAGAACAGCAGAACAACGTACGAAACAACCGCGAATACGATGCGCTTACCAAAGAAGTTGAATTTCAGAGCCTCGAAATACAACTGGCCGAGAAACGTATCCGCGAATTTTCCGCCCAGCTACTTATGCGTAAGGAAGAAATTGAAAGCGCACAGCACGAACTGAGCGATCGCCGCAACGATCTGGAAGCAAAACGTAGCGAGCTAACCGATATAGTTGCCGAAACCGAACTCGAAGAAAAAGAACTTATCAATAAATCGGAGCAACAGCAACGACTGATTGAAGAAAGGCTCTTAGTAGCATACAAACGTATCCGAAAAAATGCACGTAACGGTCTGGCCGTTGTTCCGGTTGAACGCGATGCCTGCGGTGGATGTTTCAGCTATATTCCTCCTCAGCGCCAGCTTGACATTAAGCTTCATAAAAAAATTATCGTTTGCGAATTCTGCGGACGTATCCTTGTTGACAAAGAACTGGCTGACTCGCTTAGCTAAACAAAGGATATAACATAAGGGAAGAGCCGGTGAATAAGTTTTCCGGCTCTTTTTCTTTTATTGATATTGAAGTCCTACGGACTAAAATACTAACAAGACACCGCCGACAATCAATAGTACTACTTGCTGCAATCAGTAGCCTAAACATTGACAGAATTCCAGAGCGCTAATAAACAGGTAGTTATTATAAGTTTTCACCAATGTAAGTTCGCAAGCTAATAATTCTGATTTTTGTAACACATTTGTATTTACTTTTCTGCAAGCTGAATGAAATATTTCCTGCTTTTCGGTTTCATCCTTTATGCTTCGTTGGTTGCGGAAGCTTCATTTATATTTAATGATAACTGCAAACAGGCATATACAGATGTTATGTGCCTGAGGTTCAGCCAGGCTGAAACGCGGATACAAACAGAGCAAAAGCATAATCCAGCAAACGCGGTCCCAGCCCTTATCGAAAACTATATCGGATTTTTGAAAGTAATGATCGGCGAGGAAGAGAAAGACTTCATCCATTTAAAGGAAAATAAGGATAAACGCCTGCAGAAACTTGCCCTGAGCGGGAAAGAATCTCCCTGGTTTTTATACAGCCAATCGGTTATATACCTGCAATCGGGTATGGCCCGCGTGAAATTTGGTGAGTATGTGAATGCCGGTCTTGATATCAACCGCGCTTACCGGCTGCTGATTGAGAACCAGCGTAAATTTCCTGATTTTGTGATGAATAAAGCAGGACTCGGAATATTGCATTCCCTTATAGGCACGGTACCCGACAAATACCGCTGGGCTGTTCGTTCGCTCAACTTTGAAGGGACAATTCCGCAGGGAACTTCCGAAATTAAGGAAGCCTACCGACTGGTTTCTCTCGATCCGCAGCTGAGCTTCCTGTTGCCCGAAACAGCATTTCTTCTTACGTTTGTAACACTTAACCTTTCGGCGGATGTGCCTGCTGCGTTGGCATTAGCCGAAAAATTTAAAGATACACCACTTGCTCCATTCATAAAGGAAAGTCCCCTGGTAACTTATGCTCTTGCCAGCATTTATAGCCGTGCCGGCGAAAACGACAAAGCAATCCGCATACTAACCGAAAGACCTCGTTCAGCCGACAGGTATCAGTTTTACTACCTCGATTATATGCTGGGAGTTGCCAGGCTCAACAGGCTCGATAAAGATGCCTGCTATCCCCTGCTGAATTTCCTTGGAAATTTTAAAGGGAAAAATTACATCCGTTCAGCATACATGCATCTGGCCTGGTACTACCTTATCCAAAATAATCTGCAGCAATACAATTATTATGTCGAAAGAATTAAGTTACGAGGTAACGACCAGGTAGATAACGATCTTGAAGCTTTATCATTTGCAACAAAAAACAGCAAACCCGACCTCACCTTGTTAAAAGCACGACTACTTTTTGATGGCGGATATTATGAAAGAGCCATTTCCGAACTCGAAGGATATACATCAGCTGACGCAAAAAACAACCTGGAACATACGTACCGGCTCGGACGTATTTACCACAAGCAGGGGAAACAGGAAGAAGCTATCAGGTATTATAAAGCCACAATTAAGGATGGCGAAAAACTGCGCTATTATTATGCAGCCAATTCAGCACTTCAACTCGGATTGATGTTTGAAAAGCGAAAAGATTATAAGCAGGCAAAAATATACTTTTCAAAAGTTCTGGATATGGAATTTGACGAATACCAGTTTAGTATAAAGAATAAAGCACAGGCGGGGATGAATAGGATTAAAGGTTTCTAGTTTC
>CAZOXJ010000220.1:1491-6034 GCA_964583325.1 uncultured Lentimicrobiaceae bacterium | reverse complement strand
TTCACTAATACTCTTTCTCCTTCTTACTAAACCCAAGCGGATTCTTATTTATTTCAGCCCACTGCAAGCGGTTTTTAAATATTTCGCAAGCCAGGTATGTAGCAGCACGCATTGAATCGGGTGAAGCAAGGTCCTTTCCTGCAATATCAAAAGCTGTGCCATGAGCAGGCGATGTGCGCACGTAGGGCAGACCGGCGGTAAAATTAACGCCGTTTTCGAAATTGAGGGTTTTAAACGGGATAAGTCCCTGGTCGTGATACATGGCCAATACAGCATCAAACTGTTTGTAATTGGATGAAGCAAAAAAACCGTCGGCAGGGTAGGGGCCAAATACCAGCATGCCTTTCTGACGGGCAGCTTCAATTGCCGGCAGTATAATTTCCTTTTCTTCGTGTCCGATCAAGCCATCATCGCCGGCATGCGGGTTGAGACCCAAAACTGCGATACGTGGTTTGCGGATATCAAAATCTTTACGCAGTGATTCTTCCAGGATGCGGATTTTGTCCGAAATAAGATCCGTTGTTATTGATTTTGAAACCATTTCGAGCGGAATATGCTCCGTTATAACACCAATGCGCAGGGTTTCGCCAACCATCAGCATCAGGTACGACGTTGCCCCGAATTTCTCGGCAAGGTAGCCGGTGTGTCCCGAAAATGGTTTCTGATAGGCTTCCTGAACATTATGTTTGTTAACAGGAGCCGTAACCAAAACATCAATATGTCCTTTTTTGAGGTCTTCAACAGCTGTATTTATCGATAGCAAAGCCATCTCACCAGCAATAACCGTTGACTCTCCAAGGTCAATTTTTACTTCCTTATCCGAAAGGTTTAATAGGTTCGCTTTTTTGGGCGAAGCCTGGTCGGCCGAACGGATAATGTTAAAACTGAAATCAGGGATATTGAGCATCTTCCGGTGGTATGAAGCCGCTTTGGAAGTGCCATAAACTACAGGCGTAAACAGTTCGGTAATGCGTTGGTCGAGGCAGGTTTTAATAATTACCTCGTAGCTTATGCTGTTAATATCGCCATGAGTTATGCCGACAACAATACGGTTTTCATTTTCTGAAGTACGGATCATACTTTTCCTGATTTTTTCCTTAGCTGCAAAGATAAGCTTTTGCCTTTATGGTTTATTCCGATTCAAATTTATACCGCTTTTTATTTGAATTGTTTTCGACGGAAAGCTTTGCGCAAGTTTTAACTGGCTTTTTCCGAAAAACAATGCCTCAATATTTATCCAAATAACGTATAAGTAAGTTAAGGTTTCAGAAATCAGGAATTAAGATTCTTGATTTTATTCCGGTTCAATTCCATAAATTTGTTTGCACATAATCTCCCGTAATGAATTCATGTTTCTTTGTCAGCGACCTGCACGGCAAAATGAGCCGGTACGAAGCACTCTTCAGGATCATTAAAAAGGACAAACCCGATTTCGTGTTTATAGGGGGCGACTTATTGCCTCACCGGAGTTTTAAGGCTTCAAATGCTAAAGGCGAGGGTGATTTCTTCAACGATTTTCTGCTGAGGAAGTTAAGTCAGTTGCGCGATAAACTGGACTGCAATTATCCTGAAATTTTTCTTATTCCGGGCAATGATGATCTTAAATCTGATCTTCTGTCAGCTACAGAAGGCGAAAAAGACGGCTTGTGGCGCAATATCCATAATCAATGTGTGGTGATAGGCAAATACCGTCTTTATGGATATGCCTGTGTTCCGCCAACACCTTTCAGGAATAAGGATTGGGAAAAGTATGATATTTCGATGGAAATTGCTCCCGGATCCATTGCTCTATCAAAGGGATTTTATTCATTGCCTCCGGATCATGATACTGCAAATGATACTATTCAGCAAGATATTGTGAAGCTTGTAAATGAAGATGATCTTGAATATGGTATTTTTCTCTTCCATTCCCCGCCTTTTGAAACTTCACTCGATGTGGCCGAAACCGGATCCGGGATTTATGAGCATGTCGGAAGTAAAGCAATCAGGAATTTTATTGACGAAAAACAACCTTATCTGACCATGCACGGACATATTCACGAATCGGTCAGGATCACCGGCGAATGGAAACAAACTATTGGCCGCACGAGTATGGTTTCGGCAGCTCATGATGGTCATGAACTGGCTCTGGTAAAATTCGAACTGCATGATGCACATTCAGCTGCAAGAACATTAGTAAAAGCTTGATTGCGGAACTTTAAGATTGTAGCACAGCATCTTAAAAACGAAAAACGCCGGAACCTTTACATCTTCTCTTCACTCATCCCTTTTACAAAGTCAAATAACAGCCTTACCCCAACGCCTGTTCCTCCTGCTGTGCGGTAACTATCGCGTTTATCAAGAAATGAAGGGCCGGCAATATCAAGATGTATCCACGGATAATCAGTAAAATGCTCTAGAAACTTACCGGCTGTAATTGCACCGGCAAATTTGCCACCGATATTTTTCAGATCTGCGATTTCCGACTTTATTAATTCAGCATAATCATCCCAGAAAGGAAATTCCGCAATCCGCTCACATACCATGAATCCTGAACTTTTTAGCTGCCCGAAATGATTTTCAGCGCCGGCTTGCATTCCGGCAATTCCGAAACGTCCTAAAGCAGCCTCGGCAGCTCCGGTTAAAGTAGCGACATCTATCACCAGCAGCGGGTTATATTTTTTCGCGTACGTGAGCGCATCTGCCAGTATCAGCCGGCCTTCGGCATCTGTATTCAGCACTTCAACGGTGGTGCCATCCATCATGGTGATGATATCGCCGGGTACATATGCGTTTCCGTCGGGCCGGTTGTCGGTTGCCGGAACAAGTGCAATTACATACACGGGTAACCTGGCCATGGCAATAGCGTACAAGGCCGAAGCAACAGCCGCGGCGCCCGACATATCGCATTTCATGGTGTCCATTGAAGCGCTGGGTTTCAGGCTCAGGCCGCCGGTATCGTAAACCACGCCTTTGCCGATAAATATAATGGGTTGTGTATTAACCGCGTTTTCAGGTTTGTATTCCAGGATGCTGAAAGTCGGCGGATCGATACTGCCAAGGTTAACGGCGAGTAGTCCTCCCATTTTCAGAGCTTCGATCTTCTGCTTGTTTAAAATTTCAATTTTTATGCCGGCTTCTTCAGCCATTTCCTCGAATTCAGCAGCAAGTTTTTCAGCATTCAAAGCCGAAAGGGGTTCGTTTATCATCGACCTGCAGGTATATACTGCCTTACAGAGAATCTGGAGTTCTGCAATTTTGGTTTCGTCAATACCGGCACTTAACACTTCAATGTTTTTGAGCGTCGATTCTTTCTCAATGCGGTCCTTCCGGTATTTTAAAAACTGGTAGTTGCCAAGTAGCATCCCTTCAGCAAAAGCGAGAGTTTCGGAAGGGTGGTTCCCTGTATCCACAATGCAAACGGATTCGGTTTTATGTTCATTTATCAGGTTGAGGAGGCTTTCGCCACCCTTGCGGCATTTTTCAAGTTCCTGTTGCGTGCTGTTTTCATCCGGTGCGCTGAGCAAATAAACAACTGAAAAATGCCCCAGCCTATTCACAATTGCAGTTTGCTGGTTTTTTTCTTTCAGCCTGGTTTTGATATACTCCAATTCCTGCTCATCAAAACTATCTTTTAGTAAGTTTTCAAGTTTTGAAACTACATAAATATTGGTTTTATTCCGGCTGAACCTTGTTGTTTTTATAAGTTTTGGTAACATGAATTTGTATTTATCTCGTTTGTGTTATTGGCTTATTTAATTTGGGAATTCTTAATGGCTTAACACCATGCATCGTTACCCCGGCTTTTTCTTTCTGGTGGTAATATTTGTAGCAAAAACTGCCTGATCCCCTAGTGTTTTGGTGGATGGCAGGATGGTTGCCGCTGCTTTCTTAAAAATAGACTTTTGATGAAGTGATTGTACGTCTTCGTTCTGATTTTATGCTGTTCTTCTTTTTCCGCTTATTATTTTCGATATTATTCCTTGTTCGGTTGTAAGTTCAGACCAAAATACTCCCCCTAAATGAATAATGATATAGGCAACCAGGTAGTAAATGGAAAGCACATGTATCTCTTCCATGCTGTTTTTTATACTTTTCGGGCCTAATTCAATTACCAGGCCAGTGATAAGCGAAATGGCCACAAACATGTAAAAAACCAAATAAACCCAATATTGAAATTTTGTTTTCAATGTAAGTTGTTTGCCAAACGGATTTTGCAATTTCAAATGTCCTGAAAAAACAGGTAGTAACATTCTGATACTATACAAAACGGTGAGGGCATAACCTAAATATATGTGCCAGTCCCACATTGGTTTCCGAATCTGTTTTGCAAGCACGATGAGCTGATCCTGCGATAAGGATTTGTCAGTTGTAGCAAGATAATTCTGTATTATGTCAGCCAAATGGTTTTTGTTCAGCCATGTTAATCTTAAAAAGATGGTTATAAGTATTAAAAACACACATATGGCCATTGCCCAATGCATGATGCGGTAAATTGCAGTATAGTCTTTGTTTTCCATGTTTCCCGGTTTGTTTTATTCGTAAGCTCGTAGTAATTTTTTCT
>CAZOXJ010000220.1:0-1391 GCA_964583325.1 uncultured Lentimicrobiaceae bacterium | reverse complement strand
GCAATGGTGCGCGATACTTTCAGGATTCGGTCGTATGCGCGGGCCGACAGACTGAGTTTTTCCATAGCAGTTTTCAGCAGGTTATGGCCATCTTCGGTAATGATGCAAATTTGCCTGAGCATTTTACTGCTCATTTGTGCATTGCAATGTATGTTTTTGCTTTCCTTGTAGCGTTCTTCCTGCATAAGCCTGGCCACGGTAACCCTTTCGCGGATAGCGCTGCTTTTCTCCGATTGCCGCAGGCTGGTTAACTCCCTGAACGGAACCGGAACTACTTCTACATGAATATCGATACGGTCCAAAAGCGGGCCGGAGATTTTATTCAGGTATTTCTGCACGATACCCGGACCGCACACACAATCTTTTTCCGGATGGTTGTAATACCCGCAGGGACAAGGATTCATGGCTGCAATCAACATAAAGCTGGCAGGATATGTAACCGAAAATTTAGCTCTCGAAATGGTAACCACCCTGTCCTCAAGCGGTTGGCGAAGTACTTCCAGGACTGTTCGTTTAAATTCAGGCAATTCATCAAGGAATAAAACCCCGTTGTTGGCAAGCGAAATTTCGCCCGGCTGGGGATTACCTCCACCGCCCACCAACGCGACGTCCGATATGGTGTGGTGCGGGCTGCGGAACGGCCTGATGCTGATCAGCGAGGCTTCGCGTTCCATTTTTCCGGCGACAGAATGTATTTTGGTGGTTTCTAATGCTTCGTGAAGATTAAGTGGAGGTAAAATCGATGGAAGCCTTTTGGCAAGCATGGTTTTGCCGGCTCCGGGAGGCCCGATTAAAATTACGTTATGACCACCGGCAGCTGCAATTTCCAGAGCCCGCTTAATATTTTCCTGGCCTTTTACGTCGCTGAAATCGAACTCGTAACTATCCAGATGATTGTAAAACTCTTCACGGGTATTAATAACAATGGGTTCGAGCTGCAGACTGCCTTCGAGAAATTGAATTACTTCGCTAAGCGTGCTCACGCCATAAACATCAAGATCGTTAACAATGGCAGCTTCGCGGGCGTTTACCAACGGCAGTATAAATCCTTTGAAACCATTATCGCGGGCTTCGATGGCAATTGGCAACGCACCTTTTATGGGTTGCAGGCTTCCATCGAGGGATAGCTCACCCATGATAATATATTTGTCGAGTAAGTCGGTAATAAGTTGTTCCGAAGCGGCTAATAAACCAACGGCAATCGGCAGATCGTACGAAGAACCCTCCTTACGTATATCGGCCGGGGCCATATTGATAATAATTTTCTGCCTCGGGAATTTATATCCGATATTTCTCAATGCCGCTTCAATCCGCTGATGACTTTCTTTAACAGCGTTATCCGGCAATCCAACCATCGAGAACTGAATCCCCTGGTCGACATTTACCTCTAT
>CAZOXJ010000219.1:2938-6093 GCA_964583325.1 uncultured Lentimicrobiaceae bacterium | reverse complement strand
ATCCTGTAGCCTGTTTCTGACTATAAATTTACTAATACCCGGGATTCTGAACCAGGTTAGTATTCTTGTCAAGTTCAGCTTGTGGAATAGGCCATAATAATTTGGTTGTAGTAAGATTGTAACCAAGACTTGCCCCACCCTCTCCTTTGACATTGTTAATAACTTCGATTGCCCGGTCAGTGCGTTTCAGATCGTACCAACGGTGTCCCTCGAAAGCAAGTTCCAGTCGTCGTTCTTTTTCTATCGCCAGGCGCATGGCAGCCTGATCCGATGCCGGAGTAGCAGGTAAACTAACACGCGAACGAATCTGGTTTACCATTTCAGCAGCACCTGCCACATCGCCCTTTTCGTTCAGTGCCTGAGCTTTCAGAAGGATAATATCAGCTAACCTGAGAAAAATGTAGTTCTGAGGGCTGGGCGAAATATTTATACGGTATTTATTGATGAATGGATAACTGGTCTGTGGCCAGTGCGCATCCGACCATTTTCCCGATACATCAAGAAAGGTGATTGAGGACGCTTTCCTGATTACATCATTCTCTGTATCAAAAGCAGCAACCAGATCGTTGGACGGGATATTGAATTTTTTCCAGTCCATTCCAATAAACATACCTGCCCCCCAGTTACCACTCGAACTGGTGCCTTCATAATTTATTTCGAATATCGCTTCTGAAGAATTTTCATGAGCATTATCCCATAACTGATCGTACTCAGGCAAAAGGCTGTATCCGCCATTTATCACATCATTGCTATATTGAAGCACTTTGTCCCAATCCTGCGGAACCTGAGTGGCATACACTTTTGCAAGCATAGCATTTACAGCGCCTTTGGTTACAAATCCTTTATCGGTTGAACTTGTTTTTACACCTGGCAATGCTGTTTCGAGGTCAGCAATGATCTGTTTATAAACATCTGCTACAGGCGTACGCGGTGGAAACATAATAACATAAAGTTCCGGAAGCAACTCGGCACTTATTGTTTTTATTTCGGTAAGTTGCAAGGGTACATCGCCCCAAAGTTGCACCAATTGGAAATACATGAATGCTCTTATGAAAGAAGCTTCAGCTTTTATCTCCTTTTTTCGTGCATCGGTAAGTTCCGGATCAGTTATGGCATCTACATTGTTTATTACTGTGTTTGCCTGGCCAATAATGGAATAAAGGTATCCCCAGTCGCGGCTGACATTCGAATTGGTGGCATCAATATTATAGTCATCAATCTGAAAGTTTGCCGGATTATCAGCGCCGGCATAAGCATCGTCCGATTGGGCATCGCCGTTAACGAAATAATCGAGTTCGAAATACTCGTTTCGGAAACCAGCGTAAACGCCTGCCAGAGCTGATTCAACCTCTCCGGCTGATTTATACAATACCGAATCTGAACTTTCATTCTGCACGGCTATGCTTTGCGACGCCGGTTTCAAATCGAGGAAATCCTCGCACGAAAACAGCGTAAAAGCAAGAATTACTGAAAACAGGATTTTAATTATATTCTTCATCTCTGTATTTTTTTTAGAATTCAACATTTAAGCCTACTATGATTGAACGGGCCTGGGGATATGTACCATAATCAATACCCATCTCCACAGCACTGTTACCATATGCATTTACCTCAGGATCAAAACCGCTGTAACCGGTAAAGGTGAGCAGATTTTGACCGGTAACATAAATTGACAAGCGGTTGATAGCTTTTATCTCCTGCATCTTATCAATAGCCCTGTATGAGAGAGTTAATGATTTTAACCTCAGGTAGGAACCATCTTCGACAAAGCGGGTCGAATTGCGCACATTATCTACATTTCCACCACCAATTGCCCTAGGAATATCGGTAATCTGTCCTGGTTCTGTCCAGCGGTTCAACACTGCCGTTGATTGATTCTTACTGTCGAACATTCCTTCGAGGTCGATGCGGGTTGCATTGTAAATATCATTACCCTGGCTTCCCTGAAGAAATATATTTAAATCGAACCTTCCGTAACTCAGGTTATTGGTAAAACCATAAATAAAATCAGGTTGGGCGCTGCCAATCACAGTGCGGTCGCCGGTATCAAAAATACCGTTGTCATTCAGATCTTTATATTTCAGATTACCGGTTTGAGGATCAACGCCATCAGACACATATCCAAAAAATGAGCCTAATGGGAGGCCTACTTTTAAAATCGCAACTTCGGAGTTGTTACTGTAAATCCTTCCGAAATAATACACATCAGTATATTCGAGTGCCGTTACTTCATTTTGGTTGAACGACATATTGAAATCCATGCTCCATTTCAGCTTTTTATCGATATTGATGGTGCTGAGGTTAAACTCAATCCCTTTATTCTCAATTTCACCTGCATTAGTCTGTATTGAAGTAATAGGCAATGAATTCGACAGTTGAACATTCAACAGCACATCACTGGTTTTTTTATAGTATGCATCCACATTCAGGGTAACCCTTGAGTTGAGCATTGTAAGATCGAAACCAATATTTGACTGGGCGGTGGTTTCCCACTTCAGATCAGGATTTCCATAGGTTGACTGGTATGAAGCAGGTCCCGAAAGAGGATTAGTAGGCGTTTGGCGATAATAAGAAACAAGTCCGTAACTTGCATAGTTGGGAATGCCTTCCTGGTTTCCGTTTTTACCCCAGCCTCCGCGGATTTTCAAATCGTCAATAAATGTAAGATCTTTCATAAACTTCTCCGACGACAAACGCCAGCCAGCTGAAAACGAAGGCATTGTGCCCCAGTGATGCGACAGTTTTGACGATCCGTCGTGCCGAAGACTTACGGTAAGGTAATACCTGCTGTTGTAATCGTATGTAGCACGGCCAAAAAAGGATGCCAGCGACCATTCCTGTATATCAGTACTTCCCGAAATGATGTTTGCAGCATTTAAGGTTGTAATAGTAACATCTTCCGGAAAATCGTTACCGCTCAGATAGGAGTCATTGCCTTTATATTTCTGGATACTATTCCCCAGCAGACCTGTAAAGGTATGCTTATCAATTGCTTTTGAATAATCGAGTGTGTTTTCCCAGAGCCATGTACTGCTGTTGTATTTATCGGACCTACCTATACCATTTTGCTGCCTTCCATAATTTGTCCTTACCGGATCGAGGTAATAATCCCATTGATGTGAACCAACATCAACTCCACCCCTGGTTTTCAGGAA
>CAZOXJ010000219.1:0-2838 GCA_964583325.1 uncultured Lentimicrobiaceae bacterium | reverse complement strand
GGTTCGTTGCCGGCAAGTACTGAAGTAGCTCCGCGCACACGCACTGCAAGTCCGGCTCCGGGTTTACCCGAAGGTTGTGTTACCTGAACTCCGGCAGCTTTACCTTGTAATGCCTGTGCTGCCGATACAATTGGCCTGTCGCGAAGGTCTTTCTCCCCAACAACAGATACAGCTGTGGTTAAATCCTTTTTCTTTTGCGTACCATATCCAACAATCACAACTTCATCAAGCAATTTGGTATCTTCGAGCAATACAATGTCGATTACAGATTGATTGGCAATTTGTATTTCCTGGGAAACAAAGCCGATGAAACTGAACTTAAGAACACCTCCGGTAACATCGAGGCGGTAATTACCTTCAATATCAGTTACTGTTCCAACTGTTGTACCTGTTAACTGCACAGTTACACCAGGAATTCCCATTCCGGCGGCATCAGTTACTTTGCCGGTGATTTGCCTATTTTGGGTAAAACCGGAAATGGAAAGCATTAAAAAAATAAGTAGTATGTATTTTTTCATTGTAAAAAAGATTTTGAGAGTTTTTATAGGTTCCCTTACTCACTATTTGTTTGAATACAACAAAAAGGCACCTGATTGCTTAAACGAAGATACCTTTAAATTTTACAGATGTGTAAATCCAGCCTATATAAAAATGATCAAGAGCGAGCCGATAACCCGCCCACTCTTGATCAAAAATGTGATAAAAATTAAGTACTATCTTACAAGTATAATTGACCAGGCTGATCCGCCAGTATGGTCAGCGGTTAAGTCAACTGAAACAAACAAGTACTCTTTTGTTCCGGTATTGGCATAACCCATTACTTCATATTGGTTAGTGGTTAAACCATTGTTAGGAGGATTTGTTCCGTTATTTTCGCCGCCATAATACCCTTTGTAGAAACCAAGGAATGCTACCTTATCAGCACTTCCGTTGGTAAGAGTAATAATTGGACGGGCTTTAACTCCACGTTTGCTTCCTGGAGTAAATGTATAGGAATGAGTTGCGCTTCCGAAATAGGAACCATTGGCACTTGCAGCTAATTCAGCATCCGACCAGCAACCATTCGGTGCTCCGAAATAGCCGTCGTTACGTGCTGAACCTTTGGTATCATAGGTAAATACACCACCTGCGCTGAAAGTAAACTCATCATCAGCTATACAAGTCCAGTCGTCACCACCTGTTCCGCTAACCATAAAAGCTCCCGGTAAAGCCCACCATGCATTGCTGCCCATGCCAGGACCTACAAAAACGGATTGATCTTCTGCACGAACTTTCCAGGCTGCACCTTGTAGCATAGCATCAGTAAGTACATCCGCGGTAACAAACGCAACCTGTGTAGCTGTGCTTTCACCGTTGGAGTTGGTAGCGGTAAGCTTGATAGAATATGGTCCTCCACCAGCATAGGTATGAACAGGATTCATCTCGGCTGAAGTTTGGCCATCGCCGAAATCCCACAGATAAGAAGTTGCTTCTGTTGTGGTATTGGTAAAAGTGGCTGTAAGACCATTTAAAGTCATGCTGAAACCTGCATTAGGCTTATTTCCGGGAAGCGCTGGTTCGTCAGCAGGATTGTCATAATGAACGAGTACAAATCTCCAGTATCCGCCCGGAGCCGGGTCACCAACATTAAATTTATAGTTAACCTGAACGATCAGTGTATCAACAGTACCATCAACGAGAGTAATCATGTCATAGGTAACTGAATCCTGCATCATTGGAGTAAGTTTCATAACTTCATTATCAGTTGAAGCTTTGAGGAAGCCTATGAAAGCACCTTTACCAATAGCAGTAATTTTTTTAGTTGCCAGATCCATGCGGAATTTGTGTGTTCCACCGCCCCAAGCCGAAAGGTCTTCGCCGGTACCGCTAACCATAGGATCAGCTGTATTGGCACAAATATTGGCTGGTTCAAAAACGCCGCCTTCAGCCCAATAGTCACCTTTGGCATCAAATACCAGGGAACCATCACGGTTGAAAGTCCATTCGTCATTGAACAAACATGGACGTTTAGCGAGTTCGTCGTTACCGTTACCAACTGCCCACCAAATGGCTGAATGATCAACTGGTCCAACTTCTAGCGGGAAAACACCGGTTGTTACATCACGCAACAACTTCCAGGTTTTACCAGTGGTTCCTTCGCCAACGAGTTTAGTTAACTCAGCATTAGGGTCAGCAATGGTAACTTCTTCCGAATAGCTATCGGTAACACCGCCAGGTGATGTTGCGGTGAGAGTTACAGTGTATTTTCCAACAGCAGCATAAGTGTGCGATGGATTTTCATCTGCCGAAACAGCTGAATTGTCACCGAAATTCCAGGATAACGATTTGAAGTTTTTTGCCTCACTGGTAAATGCAACTGTCATAAAATCAGCAGCATCAGCCTTAAAAGTAAAACTAGCAATAACGTCTGGTTCTGTTTCATCTTCCTTACAGGAGCTTACAAAGGCAACTGTTAGCATGAGCAACAGCACCCAACTTAATTTCATAATTCTTTTCATATTTGATTGAGGTTTAAGTGTAATTGTAACACGAAGATAATGTTTATTTTATTCCTTCAACTAAACAGATATTTTTTTTATCTCTTTTATGGTAATTTAATTTTTAAATGCGTCCTTGTATAAGCCTGTTTATATGAATTATAGATTCTTATTTAGACTAATTCTAAATTACGTTATCCTAAAAAATATCAAAAAAGTTGTATGTAAAACACTTAGTGCCGATTTAACACTTAGTAAATTATTTAATTAAGATGTGCTTAGTTTGCTAATCAGGTAAGGTATCTCCGGAACTATATTTATAAAATAAAACGTATAAAAACATTATGCAAATCATGACATC
>CAZOXJ010000218.1:3237-6168 GCA_964583325.1 uncultured Lentimicrobiaceae bacterium | reverse complement strand
ACCATTGTAAAAGCCGTTGGCGATGGTCGTAAGGCTGCCATTCAGATAGCGGCAAAAATGGGAATTGTGCTTCCTTCCGAAAAGCTTTCTTCGGATAAGAAAATGTCGCACAGCGATTTTATTGTCGGTAAATCCAGAAGGGTAAAGATAGATGCTTCTATAGCCGGCGATCGTCCTGAATTCACTTCGGAATCAGCCATCCGTGAAGCCTCACGGTGCCTGCAATGTGGCGATGTTTGCAGTGTCTGCGTTACAGTTTGCCCGAATCGTGCCAACAATTATTACCTCACACAAGCGGCTGATGTGCCGGTTTGGAAAGTTCATTTCAGTGCAAAAGAAACTTCCTTTGAAATTGACAGCTATCTGAAAATCCAGCAAAAATACCAAGTGCTCAATGTGGCTGATTTCTGCAACGAATGTGGGAACTGTACTACGTTTTGCCCCACAAAAGGCTCACCATTCAGCGACAAGCCGCGTTTTTGCCTGACCGAAAAAAGCTTTAACCAGACTGAAAATGGGTTCTTTCTTCAAAATGAGGGCGCAACTGCAACCTTGCTTCACCGGAATGGAGACAAAATCATGAAATTGACCAAAGATGAAGACAACTACAGATTTTCTGATGGAGATATCTCTGTTAGTTTTGATCTGGTTGATTTTCATATTCTTAACACGGAGAAAATGAAATTTTTCACTTCTGAAATTGTATTGAAAAAAGCGGCTGAGATGAAGGTATTGATAGATTCCGTTACCGGAATAAATTAGATTTGCTGCATAGCAAAGAACAAAAATACCGGCTTGTTTTCTAAATATCATATACTATTTTGATATACCTTTGTGGTAAATTTTAAAAGAAATGAAAACCATCTCATTAAAAATAGACGACTCGATCTTCGGGGAAACAGAGAAAATTCTTTCCCGAATAAAGAAATCAAGGAATCGTTACATCAACGAGGCCATCGATTATTATAACCATCATCAGCGCAGAAGTATTCTTGAAAACAAGCTTAGAAATGAATCTGAGCTGGTAAAAAAGGATTCTCTAAGCGTACTTGAGGAATTTGAAACTATTGATTATGCTGGTTAAACAATTTGAAGTGTGGATCGCCGATTTGAGTCCGCAAATAGGAACTGAACCAGGAAAAACCAGGCCGGTTTTAATAATTCAGACAAATCTTCTGAATAGAATACCGCATCCTTCAACAATCATATGCCCAATTACAACCAAGGTCGAAAAAGAAGCCGATATTTTAAGAGTACATCTCACGAAAGGAATGGCTAATTTATCCGAGAATTGTGATATTATGATAGATCAGATCAGGGCTATAGATAATAAAAGATTACAAAAAAAAATTGGCACTCTTCCGTCACATCTGATAGCTATTGTAAAGGAGAACATTGCCATAACGCTTGACCTGGAATAATTAATTCATTTGTAAAAAGGGTTTTGAGGCATGCAGGTTTCGAAATACTGGAATAGGGATTCTGCATCACTTTATTAAACAGAGATTTTTAACCCGATATTTAAAGAATAAAAAAGCATCTCATTGACATTTATAACATTGCAAAGTTAAAACTGAAAGAATGATTACACTTACTGACAAAATCGTCAATCCCGCAGCCAGGCAAAAAGCCATTGAGCGATTCCGTGAAAAAGGGATCGTACTGCCTACATTTGCTCAGATGCGGAACCCGGAACTTGTTCCTGAAAAAATTAAAGAACAGCTGAAATCAATTGGATTATGGGACCTTCACCCGGCCAACCTGTTCAGGATAACCTGGAAAAACCAGCCGGTTCCCAAAGGCGGCCTTTACGGAGGTGTTAACTATATTGAAATTCCTTCGGAAATTACCGGAGTAAAAACACGCATTATACTGCTTGTCGGGAAATATTTCCCAACCGGTGCCCATAAAGTAGGCGCTGCTTACGGATGCCTTGCTCCGCGAATCCTCACCGGCGAATTCGACCCTACGTATCATAAAGCGGTCTGGCCATCAACCGGAAACTATTGCCGTGGCGGCGCTTTCGACTCGCATTTGATGGGCGTTACAGCCGTTGCCATTCTCCCCGAAGAAATGAGTAAAGAGCGTTTTACCTGGCTTAAGGAAATTGGAGCCGAAGTAATCGCTACTCCCGGCTGCGAATCAAATGTGAAAGAAATTTACGACAAATGCTGGGACATCCGCCGCAACCGCAAGGACTGTGTTATCTTCAACCAATTTGATGAATTCGGAAATCCCTGTTGGCATTATAATGTTACGGCTCCGGCTATTGAAGAAGTCTTTAACTCAGTAAAATCAGCAAAAGGACAACTGGCTGCTTACGTTTCGGCTACAGGATCAGCTGGTACAATCGGTGCCGGCGATTACCTGAAAAAGCAATTTCCACACATGAAAATTGTAGCTTCCGAAGCGCTGCAATGCCCAACCTTGCTCAATAATGGCTTTGGTGGTCATCGTATCGAAGGAATTGGCGACAAGCATGTTCCCTGGGTTCATAACGCAAAAAATACCGATGTGGTAACAGCCATCGACGATGAAGATTGCATGCGTATTTTCAGGCTTTTCAACGAACCGGAAGGAAAGAATTACCTGAAATCCATCGGCATTGATGCTGAATTTGTTGAACAACTTAGTTTACTCGGGATATCCGGTGTTGCAAATATTTTGTCGGCCATTAAAACGGCAAAATATTACGAGATGAACGGCGACGATGTAATTGTGAGTCTTGCCACCGACGCAGCCGAAATGTACGGTTCACGCCTCGAAGAATTAACTGCAGAGAAGGGCGCTTATTCAACTCTGCAGGCTGCCAAGGATATGGAAAAATGTCTTTTCGGCCAATCAACCGATCACCTGAAAGAACTCAGTTATTACGACCGCAAAGCCATTCACAACCTTAAGTATTTTACCTGGATCGAACAGCAGGAAAAA
>CAZOXJ010000218.1:0-3137 GCA_964583325.1 uncultured Lentimicrobiaceae bacterium | reverse complement strand
CGCAAAGCAACAGCCGGACCAGCCTCCGCTTGGGGTGTTGAAAGTGATTTACGATTACAAAACATTGAGTGAATTATCATTCCGGGAGATTGAAGAAAATGATTTCCTTCAATTATTACCTGTTAACGACAGGAAGAGTTTCCCTAACCTTCGTGTAGGCCAATCACCCCTCTATAAAATAGATTCAATTGATGGCCAGTCTGTTGATTTTGAACTTTACCTGAAAGACGACTCACAAAACCCTACTTTTTCGTTTAAAGACAGGGCTTCGGCAGTGGTTTCAGCTTTCGCGAAAGAAAATGGAATTGACACTATTGTGGCGGCTTCAACCGGAAACGCAGGTTCATCATTAGCAGGAATATGCGCAGCACAAGGGCAGAAAGCAGTAATTTTTGTTCCTTCAGCGGCTCCAAAAGCAAAGCTTACACAGATTATGATGTATGGTGCCACTCTTGTTCCGGTTGCAGGAAATTATGATAAAGCCTTCGACCTGAGTATTGAAGCGACCAAACGATTTGGCTGGTACAATCGAAATACCGCTTATAACCCTTTTACGATCGAAGGAAAGAAAACGGTTTCGTTTGAGCTTTTCAGCCAACTTGAGGAACATATTCCTGACTATATTTTTGTTCCCGTCGGCGATGGAGTAATCATTTCCGGCGTTTACAAAGGATTTGAAGATTTACTTGAGTTGGGAATAATTAAAAAAATGCCTGTTATTATAGCTGTTCAGGCTGCGCGCAGCTCTAACCTGGTTGACAATATCGGCAAAGAGGAATTTGTATCTACACCATCAAATACCATAGCCGACAGCATTTCAGTGGATATTCCCAGGAATTTCCATATGGCAGCGGGATACATCACTAAATATCACGGACAAACCGTCACTGTGTCTGACGATGATATTCTGGGAGCTTCTTCCATCCTGGCAAAAAACACAGGTATTTTCACCGAACCGGCTGCTGCTGCTGCGTTTGCAGGATTCCTGGATCACAGAAAGAGGCATATGATTCCAAAGGCTTCAACCAATGTAGTTTTGCTCACAGGTAGCGGGCTGAAAGACCTTAATGCTGTGCAGCCCCTCTTCTCCATTCCTCAGCCGGTGCAACCTGATATCGATTCCGTTGAGGTTTTTTTAAAAACGACCAATCTTTGGCTTTAAGCATTTTGTTAACCTGAATTCAAATGGCTGATAACGCATTGCGAAAATGGATAGTCCTGTTAATGTGTATATTAACAACGCATTCAGAAAACACGTATGCTCAACATGACACCCTTCTGAAAGAGCCGGCCATGTGCACTTCCGGTGAATGGGACCTTGTGTTCAGTGATGAATTCGAAGGCAATTCGCTTGATGCCAGCAAATGGATTACCTGGTTCCCTTACACCGATGACGGGAGCGATAAATGTACATTTTGCCGCACACATGGAAACGAAGGACAGATTTTCAGGGATGAAAATGCTGTGGTAAATGAAGGCAGTCTGAAACTGATCGCACGAAAAGAAACCGGGGAATGGATGGGCGAAACCAGGGATTATTCTTCCGCTTTAATTCATTCGCGGCAGGAGTTCGGAATGGGAAAATACGAAATACGTTGCCAAATTCCTTCGGGAATGGGCTTCTGGACGGCTTTCTGGATGTTCGGACGGAAAGCAACCGAAATTGATGTGTTTGAGATTGGATCACAGAAACCACGGTATCATCATGTTGGAATTCATAGCTGGAACACAAAAACCAGCTTACAAAAAGGATATAAAGGACGTAATGATCTTAGCAATGGTTATCATATTTACACCATGATATGGGACAGTAATTTTGTGAGTGTTTCTGTTGATGGAAAGGAAGTATGGCGGGTGAGTCAATTTGCCAATAAAAGGGGGCGTGTTGTTAAAAAATGTCCTGTCAAACCCGGGAAATACAGAATAAACCAAACATTCCCCCCAAAGGGTGAAATGTTGTCGGTAATTGCCGGAATGGCTGTTGGTACCAGCACTACGCCATTTACCAAATCACCCGACGGGAACACGGTATTCCCTAATCAAATGGAAATCGACTGGATCAGGATTTATAAGAAAAAGTAAAATATTTATTGGATAACTACCCACTGGCATATGGTCAAATTTATTTTAAACGGTCAGATAACGAACTTCGATGGTGATCCGGAAATCCCGCTCCTGAAATTCCTTCGAAACACAAAAAATATTACTTCCGTTAAGGACGGCTGTTCCTGCCAGGGAGCTTGTGGTGCATGTATGGTTGAGATCAATGGCGAAGCAAAATTGTCGTGCCTCACTCCGCTGAAAAAGCTTGAAAATGCAAAGGTCAATACGCTGGAAGGATTGCCCGAAGATATCAGGGATATAATGGCAAAAGCATTTGTTGAGAAAGGTGCCGTTCAGTGTGGTTTTTGCACTCCCGGTTTCCTGATGCGAACAAACATACTTCTGCAGAAAAATCCCACAGCTACAAGAGAAGAGATTAAACAAGCCCTTACATTAAATCTTTGCCGCTGCACAGGTTATGTGAAAATTATTGATGCCATTCATGAAGCATCTCAGCGACTTCAACAGCAACAATCTTATTCAAGTACTTCACTTTCAGGCAATGTCGGCACTTCTTATCCAAAATATGAAGCGTACGAAATGGCTGTCGGCAAACGCTTGTTTGTTAATGATCTGAAGTTTGAAGGAATGCTTTACGGAGCTTTATATTTTTCGGATCATGCTAAAGCAATGGTTCTTGAAATTGATATTTCTGAAGCAGTGAAATTAAAAGGCGTTGTTAGAATAATAACTGCTGATGATATTCCCGGCAACCGGTTTGTCGGACTGATTTTTAAGGACTGGCCTTTAATGATCAAACCCGGCGAAACAACCCGCTACATTGGGGATGTGCTGGCCGGTGTAGTCGCCGTAACCGAAGAGATTGCGCGTGAAGCTGTTAAATTGATAAAGGTAACGTATGAGATTCTCAAACCGGTTACCGATCCGCACGAAGCCATAAAACCAAGAGCGTTAAAGGTCCATCCTGAAAGGGACAATCTTTTGGAAACCTGCAGGGTTTACCGTGGCGGAATCGCAGATGAAATACTTGCCGGTTCCGATTTTGTTGCTAAAGGCATATACCAGACCCAGCG
>CAZOXJ010000217.1:0-6208 GCA_964583325.1 uncultured Lentimicrobiaceae bacterium | reverse complement strand
ACCATGCCAATGAAAACTCTTGTTCAATTTATAAGCGAAAAGCAGACTGAATATCCCGAAGCTACCGGCGATTTTACCCGCCTGATGAACGATATAGGTATTGCAGCCAAAATCGTTAACCGCGAAATCCGCCGTGCCGGCCTGGCTGATATTAATGGCTATTTCGGTACAACCAATATTCAGGGCGAGGATCAGAAAAAACTCGATGTATTTGCCAACGATCAGTTTATAAATGCGTTGAAACATGGCGGACAATGTGCTGCCCTGGCTTCGGAGGAAAATGAGGATATGATCATTTTTGGCAATAAATACTCGATGAACGGCAAATATGTTGTTGCTTTCGATCCCGTTGACGGATCGTCGAACATAGAGGTGAATGTGCCGATTGGTACTATTTTCGCTATTTATAAAAGGCTTACGCAGGAAGGCGCTTCCGGGTCGATCGAAGATCTTTTGCAGCCTGGCAGAAACCTTGTTGCCGCCGGCTATGTGATGTATGGCAGCTCAACCATGCTGGTGTATACCACCGGAAACGGGGTAAACGGATTTACCTATGATGCTACCGTTGGCTTGTTTTTCCTCTCGCATCCGAATATGAAAATTCCTGAAAACGGTACAATTTATTCCATTAACGAAGCCAACTATGTTTATTTCCCGGAAGGAGTAAAACGTTATATCAAATATTGCCAGGTCGACGATAAAGCAACCAACCGCCCATACAGCACACGGTATATCGGTTCGCTGGTGGCTGATGTTCACCGCAACCTGATACGCGGAGGTATTTTTATTTATCCGGGAACATTAAAAAATCCAAACGGAAAACTGCGTCTGCTCTATGAACTTGCGCCTATGTCATTTATTGTTGAACAGGCCGGAGGAAAAGCCTCGGATGGTTTCCGGCGAATTATGGACCTGGAACCGTATGATTTGCATCAACGTGCACCGGTTTTTATTGGCTCCAAAGAAATGGTTGAAAAAGCTGAGGAGTTTATGCGCGAATTTTCGCCCGATTTTGTGGAGAAAATGTAGTTAAAGCTTCTGAGCCAGGAGAACAGGAAGTATGCCCGGCGCAAATAATTGAGTAAGTATTGTTTTTGACTGCAAGATCAGCCCCGATTTGGGCTTGATTTTAAATTTCTAAAATAAAGTTCACATTATGTGAACATTCATAAATTTATTGTATCTTTGTGTGAGAATTCATTTGATAAAAAAGCAGACAATTCAGCATTATGTGAACAGGCATGCATCCGGAAAAAGTTCTTTTTCGAATTGGCTTACAGTGCTTAATTACGCAGACTGGAATTCGCCGGATGACATTCGGCAAACCTTCAGAACGGCTGATTTATTAGGGAATGGGAGCAACAGAGTGGTGTTTGACATCGGAGGTAATAAATTTCGAATAATCTGTAAATATTATTTTAGTGCCAGTCAGGTTCACCTTTTTGTATGCTGGATAGGTACTCATGCTGAGTATGATGAGCTATGTGGCCACAATCAGCAATTTATTGTAAACGCGTTTTAACTTCTGCGAAAATGGAAAAGTTGAAGTATTCTGTTATTAAATCCGAGGCGCAATACGATGAATATTGTAAGGCTTTGGCCGGATTACTGGGAGCAGACCCGGGAAGCAATAATGTTATAGATGAAATCGAGTTGCTTACTCTGCTGATAGAGAAATGGGATGCCGGGCATTCAACACTTAGTGAAGTTGATCCGATTGAATTACTTCATTCGTTGTTGCGAGCTAATAAGTTGAAAGCTAAGGACCTTGTTGAGATATTAGGTGTAAGTAAAGGCCTCGTTTCGGATATTATGAATTATAAAAAGGGCTTATCCAAAGATGTAATCCGAATACTTTCAGGTTATTTTAGTGTGTCGCAGGAAGCTTTTAACCGGCCTTATAAACTTAAAAATCCTGTCAATTCTCATTTACGGAACACCAGTGTCATGAATACACCCAAAGGGAAAGAATTAGCATTTTAACCAAAATGATTTTGGAAGAAAATTTTGCTAATAAAAAATATTTGAAAACCTGCCTGACCTTAAAAGCTTATTATCCCGCTTGTTACAGCTGTCTTAACCAGGATGGCCGTATTTTTTGCATTGAATTTTAACAAAAGATTTTTGCGATGGCTGTCAACCGTCCAGCTGCTGATAAATAGCTTTTCGGCAATTTCCTGGTTGGTAAGGCCGTCGGCAATAAGTTTAAGGACTTCTACTTCGCGGCGGGTAAGCAAAGGCATATTGTCGTTTGTAGCAAGTTTCCCTTTCAATAAATCAGCTACGCTTTTGCTGATATAGGTATTTCCGCTTAAAATTTGTTTTATTGCATCGAGGATTTCGGGAGTATCGGAACTTTTCAGGATAAATCCGTTTGCTCCGGCTGCCAGCATCTGGTCAACCACATGCCGCTGTTCAATAGATGTAATGGCAAGGATTTTTAAATCGGCATGACGCGATTTTGCAATGGTGCAAAATTCAATTCCGCTCATATCGGGCAGGTTGATATCCAGAAGAATGATTCCGGCTTTGTTGCCGTTGAGCCAAGCGAGGCCATCGTGAGCGGTAGCAACATGGTGGCATTCGAGTTCCAGGTCCGATGAGTTGATCAGGTTTGTGAGGCTAGCGCTCACAATAGGATGATCTTCAACAATAAGTACTTTTTGCATGGGAGCAGCTGAATAGTGCTGCTAAGATAGCAAAAATTCGACAGTTGCTTCGGTTCCTTGCCCGGGAGTACTTTCAATTTCGAAAGATCCGTTGTTGGCAGCCACACGATCGCGGATACTCACCAATCCTTTCCCGTCGCACGATTTATTTTGTGCGTCAAATCCTTTCCCTTTATCTACAACCTGAATGCAAATACGGTCGATATCCGAAATAAGTTGAAGGTTAATTTTTGCCGAGCCTGAGTGTTTCAGCGCATTATTAACCAGCTCCTGCGCAATACGAAAGGCTGTAAGTTCAAGCTGCGATTCAAAACGAATATCGGCACCGAAAAAGTTAAAAGTAAGAACGGTAGCCGGATTGTTGTTCATCTCAGCGATGAAATCGTTCAAGGCAGTTTTGAGCCCGTAATGATTCAGGGTTTCAGGCATCAGGTTGTGCGCAACACGCCGCAATTCACTTATAGAAGTGTCGAGCAATTTTATTGCATGATCAAATGCCTGGGCATTTTCGCTGGTAATTATCGAATTTCCTTTCATAGAAGAAAGATTAATTTTTACACCCGAAAGCATTCCGCCAAGCCCGTCGTGCAGATCGCGGGCCATGCGCGAGCGTTCGGATTCCTCTCCTTTTAAAACCGATTTTGTGGCAATAAGCTGTCGTTCTTTTTCAAGTTCCGCAAGTTGCTTTTCTTTTACAAGCAGTTGTTGCTCGACGATGATTTTGTTTTTCCGAATATTATTATAAATGGAAAACCCTAATCCTGAAATAATCAGAAAGAAACCTAACAATGAATAGATGAGTATGTTGCGCTCCCGCTTTTCAGCCGAAAGCTTTAATATTTCTTTTTGTTTTTTTTCCGTTTCGTATTTTACCTGCATATCCATAAGTGCCTGCTGAAATTCTTTGTTGGACTGGATATTAAATATTTTCCGGTATCTGTCAAAATAGTACAAAGCGTTTTCGGTGTCGCCTAAATGTATTCCTGCGCGTACCACATTGGCTGCCAGGTTACTGAAAATATTCATATCGGAAGTGTCAATGGCTATGGCTTTCAGCGCAGTTTTTTCACATTCGCGGTAACGAGCCTGGTGGAAATAAACATTGGAAAGCGTGTTGAGCATAGCCGCAATATCAGCCGGGAATTCAAGTTCCTCGGCCAGTTTTAAGCCTTTGAGTGCGAATTCTTCGGCTTTTGCATAGTCCTTAAAATGTTCATAATACACCCATGCAATGCCTTGAATAGCAATGGCTTCTTCCTGTTTGTTCCCCAACTGGTGACTTATATCAGCAGCTTTATGAGCATACTCCAGCGCTTTTTCATACTCCTTTCGCTGAATAAAAATCCGGTTCAATCCATCGTAAGCCTGGGCTATTCCGGCTTTATCGGCTAATTCTTCAGCGAGTTTTAGGGATTGCAGAAAATATTTTTCCGCCTCATCAAAATTTTGCATCGCGTTATTTAGTGCGCCGATATTCCCCAGGATAACTCTCACACGATCTTTTCTTCCTTCCTTTTCAAAAACAGGCAGGGCTTTGAGGTATAAATCAAGCGCTTTCGGGTAATCGCCTGTAACGTTGTAAAGATTGGCCATTGCTCCATATACCTGAGCTTTAAGCAGATTATTTCCTGTTTTAGTTGCAAGGTCCAAAGCTTTATTCAGATGAATAAGTGCTGAATCATATTTACTGACCATGTAATAGGCTACACCAAGGTTGCGGAGAAGAGTGCCAGTCATATTCTGATCTTTCAGTTTACCGGCGAGAGAAATACCTTCGAGAGCATATTTTTTCGATTTATCGAAATCTGATGAAAGATACCCCCAGCTTAAATTATCGTACAACTTAAGTCTTTCGGTGTCGGGGAGGGGTTTCGATTGTAATGAATTTTCGAGCGAGTCGAGGTTTTGTGCCGGAGCAACCCGGGATAAAGCCAGCAGCAAAAATGCCAGAGACAGGGTAATCAGCAGAAGTTTCTTTATAAAAATCATACCAAAATGATTAGTAAAACTATGTAAAAGGTAGTGTTTACGCGATAAATCAGGCTTTTATTCTTAAACACAAAGATATCTCACAAATCAGAAAAAAAAATCCCTTTTTTCAGGGATATATCCGGTATCGTTTCAAAGTAATTTTACATATCTTTAATGCAACTCTAATTAAAACAAATTTAACCCCTCAGATTATGAAACTTTTATTTAGATTATTCTTTCTGGCCTCTTTTGTTTTCAGTGTTTCAGGTGTTTCGGCGCAGATCATCAATGTTGGGAACCGGATCGAAAACAAAGTTATTAACCGTACAAACAACAAGATTGACCAAGGCATTGACAAAGGATTGGATGCTGTGGAAGATGATATTACAGGGAAGAACCAGGAGGAAGGAAAAACCAAGACAAAAAAAGCCAAAGTTGAGGGGGAGCAATCGGATAATGATGAATCAGGCGAAAAAACTGCTTCCGGCAGCGCAAAGGCAACACCGCAGGATAAACCCTCGATGCAAACCTATTCAAAGTATGATTTTATAGCGGGCGAAAAAGTGCTTTATTTCGATGATTTCGCCGAAACAGCTGTCGGCGATTTCCCGCCAAACTGGAATACAACAGCATCCGGTGAAGTTGTTACTAATAATATTTTTCCGGGCAACTGGTTTAAATTGATTGGTGAAGGGTGCGTGGCCCTGGAAGAAGGTATTAAGTTGCCCGATAATTATACTATTGAGTTTGATGTAATTCCATATACTGTGGATGAAAATAATGTAAGCTTCGAATATGGCTTTTATTTGTACAGTGCTCAAGATCCGAAAGACCTGAACGAAGGTGGAGCTGTTCCTGGATTGAACGGGGGAATTAAAATGAGTTTTGGATACCGGGCAACCTATAGCGCATACGATGTTGAAGGTTACACTATTAGCGGGGAAAAAGAAGATGCAACTATGGAAGCAGGTAAAAAATACCGACTCTCTTTTTGGGTGCAGAAAACCAGGCTCAGGGTGTACCAGGACCAGGTAAAGATTTTTGACTTGCCAAAGGTTTTCAAACCTGGGATGATATGCAATCAGATGCGTTTCGAATTGTGGGGAGAATCGGCTCCGATGATTACCAATTTCAGAATAGCCGCCGGTATGCCCGATATGCGAAGCAAACTTATTACCGAAGGCAAACTTGTGAGTTATGGTATTTATTTCGATGTAAATAAAGATGTGGTAAAACCTGAATCATACGGAACCCTGAAAGGAATTGCCGATGTGTTAAAGGAAAACCCGACCGTTCGGGTTAAAGTGGTCGGCCATACCGATGCTGATGGCGCCGATGCTGCCAACCTCGATCTTTCGAAACGCCGTGGTGAATCGGTCAAAGCCGAACTGGTTAAAAACTTTGGTATTGATGCTTCACGCCTGGAATCGGATGGATTGGGAGAAACAAAACCGGTAGCTCCCAACGATACTCCTTCGAACAAGGCGTTGAACCGCAGGGTGGAGTTTATAAAACTATAAATCTTTTCATTGTTTCCGGCAGGTGATTTTATCCTGCCGGAAACAATG
>CAZOXJ010000216.1:0-6211 GCA_964583325.1 uncultured Lentimicrobiaceae bacterium | reverse complement strand
TGCGCAGGAAAAGAGTAAAAAGCAAATTAAAGAGGAGCGTAAAATAGAAAAACAAAATCAGGTTGAGGCAATGGTAAATGCAAAGGTATTTGTGTTTACGGCCCGTACAGCTTTACCCCAGGGTTATAAGACAGTGAACCTGAATACAAATATGTACAATGTCAGTTTTTCGCCCGAAATCATAAACAGCTATCTTCCATACTATGGCAGGGCATACAGCGGAATGAGTTATGGCAACGATACCGGCCTCAAATTTGAGGGTAAACCCGAAGAATTTTCAGTTACCAAAGGAAAGAAGAACTTTAATGTAAAGGCTGTTGTTAAAGGTGAAAACGATGTTTTTGACCTTTCACTTTCAATAAGTTTCGAAGGGTCGGCTTCGTTAACCGTAAATAGCAATAACCGAAGCCCCATTTCCTACAACGGTGAAATTTCGGCTCCTGAGAAACCCGCCGTCCCTTAGCTTTGCTCGTTCTTTGATCTAAAAAAATCATGTATCCCCGGCCTCCTGATCACAGGGTTATAAAGCTGCTGAATTTCTGTTTGAGCAACTTTGATGCCTTATTCATTGAATTTGTAAGTGCAGGGATGTTTGATGATTAACAAGCAGAAACTCTACCGTTACTGGTGTTTCAATGATTTCTTTCTTCAGCTGTGAGCTATTGCGAAATCATATCCCCGGGCTCTGTGAATAAAGGTAAAAATTCATTATTTTTGTAATCCCGGAAATAAATTCCCACCTTACCTTACACGGCAACCTGTCAATAATCCTTTTTTTGATGTTACCACGGAACTGTATCCTGTTTCTTATGTTTTTTAACTGCGCAGCATATTATTCTGTTGCACAGGAGAACATTTCGGGGAATGAGATGCCGGAAGTTTATCAGAAAATAGAAACCTATTCCGCACAACGGAAATTCGCCAATATGGTGCACGGCTGGATTGTGAAGCCTTACTGCGATTCAGCGACAGCAGCTGTTTCCAAACCTGTTTCAGAGCCAGAGACTTCGTTTCGCAATTTCGAAGGGAAAATAATACGGCAGATTAATATTGTTACCCTCGATCCCTTTGGCTATTCGGTTAAGGATACATCGCGGAAGCCACATGATTTTGTGTCGAAAAGCGGGAATGCGCTGCATGTGAAAACTCAGCACCATATTATCCGCAACCGATTGCTGATTCATAAAAATGATCGCTTTGATTCGTTGCTTGTAAAAGAATCGGAACGTTTGATCCGCAGTCAGAGTTATATACATGATGTTTCGGTGCAAACAATTCCCGTTGCAGAAAATTCCGATTCGGTTGATGTATTTATCCGCGTTAGCGATCTGTGGAGCATTATTCCCGATGGTGCGCTTTCAAACAGCCAGGTTACGCTCGAACTTGTGGATAAAAACCTTGGCGGGCTCGGCCATACTTTTTGGAACAGGTACAATCAGAATTATCTCAACGGCGAAAATACCTATGCTGCCTATTACTACATCCCCAATTTTAAAAACAGTTATATCAGTGCAAGGGTTTCCTACGCTGTTGATGAAAACCGGAATTATTATAAAGGCCTCAATATTGAAAGAGCTTTCTTTTCGCCGTTGGCGCGATGGGCGGGTGGTGTTTTGATATCACAGCAGCAAAAACCTGACTGGATTTATAAAAATGATACCTCACGGTTATATCTGACGTCTAAATTCAATATTCAGGATTACTGGGGCGCTGCGGCATGGCAGATTTTTAAAGGCAATACGGTAAACAACAGAACCACGAAACTGATTTTGTCGGGACGTATTTTTGATATCCGTTACCTCGAAAAACCTGTTGAACAACCCGAATTGTACGATTACTTTACCAACGAACGGTTTTTTATGCTCGGGCTTGGTATTTCGAGCCGGAAGTATGTACAGCAAAATTACATTTTCCGTTTCGGTACAGCCGAAGATGTGCCGGTTGGAAATGCCTACAGCATTGTAGGTGGTTACCAGCTGAAAAACCAGGAACGCTGGTATTGGGGTTTGCGACACTCATGGGGCACATTTTTTAAATGGGGATATTTCGGTACCCATTTCGAATACGGTACTTTTTTAAATGCTTCGGTGCCAACCCAGGGCGTTATTACGGCCGGCATGAGCTATTTTTCGGGATTATTCAGTATCGGAAACTGGAAATTCAGGCAATTTGTCAGGCCTGAACTTACTTACGGCATTAACCGGTCGCCATACGACAGGCTTACCCTTAATGATGGGTATGGACTCAATGGTTTTAACAGCGAAGTACTATCGGGCACAAGCCGCCTGTTACTGGTTGTTCAAACCCAGTCGTATGCTCCCTGGAATCTTATTGGCTTCCGTTTTGGACCTTACCTTAATTTTTCCCTGGGAATGTTGGGCGACGAAGTGTCGGGCTTCAGCCACAGCCGGGTGTATCCTCAGATAGGGATGGGGCTGCTGATCCGGAATGACTACCTCGTGATAAGGTATTTCCAGCTTTCATTTGCGTTTTATCCTACTATTCCGGGGAAAGGGAATGATATTTTAAAAGGAAATCCATTCAGAACAACTGATTTTGGGTTCCGTGATTTTATTGTCGGGAAGCCGGAAATTGTACTATATAAATAGAATGAAAAGTTTACCTAAGTCATCATTATTTTCTTTTTTAAGGATATTTATATTCCTTTTCGCTCTGTTAGTTCCATCTATTGTAATCTCACAAACTCTTGAATCAGAGAAATCAGCGCCAAAAAACGCTAAGCCGCAACTGATTGCAAAGCTTCCACCGGCTATTAACGAAACCTCCGGACTGGTGTTTTTTAACGGAACGCTCTGGACAATCAATGACAGTGGTAATCCGGCAGAAATTTACCAGCTTGACACAGTTACCGGTGCCATACTGCGCACTGTAACTGTCCGTAACGCTGTGAACACCGATTGGGAAGCCATCACACACGATGATTCAAATATGTATATCGGCGATTTTGGCAATAATTTCGGTAACCGTACCGATCTTAAGATACTTAAAATACCGAAAGCTGATTTTCTGAATACCGCAAATGACACTGTGGAGGCTGGCTATATCCATTTCAGTTACCAGGATCAGACTTCCCGCGAACGGGAATTAAATAACAACAATTTCGACTGTGAAGCATTTTTTTACTACAACGACTCGCTTTATTTATTTACTAAAAACTGGCTGGACCTTGAAACAAAATGCTATATACTGCCTTCTGATACAGGCACATATACAATAGCACCTGCCGGCCGGTTTAGTGCTGGTGGTTTAATTACCGATGCTTCTGTTAACGCAAAGGGGAATATTATCCTGTTAGGGTATAAAAATATCAAAGGGCAAAAATGGGAATGTTTCTGCTGGCTGTTTCGCATGAGTGGCGCCGGCATCTGTTTCGATGGCAATAAAAAACAAATCGGACTGGGTTCGGCGTGGCATTTAGGACAAACCGAAGGGATATTTTTAAACGCTGATAATACGGTCTGGCTTTCGTCGGAGAGCATTCTGGCAGGAAAGCTGTTTCGCCCGGCGAAATTATTCAGCGTCAGCTTTAAGAGTTCTTACCTCAGTTTTCAGAATAAAGATACAGGTTATGATAAGGCTGGCCCTGCCAATTCGCGTTCAGGCGAATAGGGCATTAAAGGATATTATTTGTATTTTTGCCAACCTGAAATAGCATTTGCATTTTAGCTTCACTCATACTCAGTATTTATCCATCAAACACACAATATGAAAAATTTCTTTTTTGCACTTTTGATTTTCGCTGCTGGTTGCGGCTCAACAACATCAATTGTCAACAGCTGGAAAGCTCCCGGCGAAACATTATCGCCCGAAAAATATAAAAAAGGCGTAATTGTAGTTATGGCTAAAGATGAAAATGTACGTAAACTGGCTGAAGATCAGATTGCTGCTGACCATAAGCTGCTGAATGCTTCGTACCCGCTTTTCACCATGAAGCAGTTGGGCGAAGACACACTGAAAATCAAAAACAAGTTAAAGGAACAGGGATTTGATGCTGCCATCGTTATGAAACTCATAACTGTAAAAGCTAAAAGCACTTTTGCACAGGGTGGTCATAACCAGGCGTATGCCCAAAATGGTATTTATTATTATCCTGATTATCTGAATGCAGGTGCCTACGTAACTGATATGGATTATATACTTGCTACCAATGTTTTCTCACTGCGCGACGAAAAGCTTTTATGGTCGGGCGTTACGGAATCAACAAATCCTAAAAAAATTGACAAACTCATTAACCAGGTTGCCAAAGAGGTTGTATACAAAATGAAGGAAGATAAACTTATTGCTGAATAAAAGCGGTAGCTCTTTACTATAAATGCAAAAAGTGACTTTCGGTTCGCCGGAAGTCACTTTTTGTATTCAGGGTTTTGCCGCTTGCAATATCCGGAATAAGTTACAATTACATTTTTACTACTTTGCTTACATACACTTTGTCGCCCAGCGTAAAGCGGAAATAATACACGCCCATTTTCAGGTCTTTTTTAACTGCATCAAGCTCCCCGGTATGGAATCCTTCGTCCTGCACCTGGGCATTGGCCAGGTTTATAACAGTTTTCCCATTCATATCAACCAGATCAATGGTAACCGGTAATTGTTTGCGTAAAAAATAATTGTAGTACAGCTTACTTACAAACGGATTCGGGTAAACAATAAGCGCAACTTCATTGGCATCAGCCTCATACGATCCTGAACCGGTAAGCATTATTCCTGTTTCGCACATTTCACGGTTCATAAATGCAATGGTGGTAATTTCGGGTTCCTGCCCGTTATTTTTCACTTCGCGGATAGTTAATCCGAGCAGGGGATACCTGGCCGAAGGGGCATACCAGGCGTAGGCCGTGGTTTTTATCTCATAAATATTGCAGGGATTCAGCTGCATTTTGTTATCGGTAATTTTTACGCGCAGCACATCTTTTATTATCCGGTCATGCAATATTATGGTGCCGTAAGCATCGGCCTCAAGGGAATAATTGCCGCTGATGGCAACACCCGATTTGTATTTATTTATACCGGAACCATTGTATTCGTCAGTGTAACTTTTCCCATAAAAAAGAGGGTAACTCATTTTCAGAATCGGATCGGAGAAGGAAAGCGAAAGGTCTTTAGTAATAAAACCGACCATTTCGGAACGGGTTTCGTCAATTTTATAGAAATAGTCGTAGCCTTTATCGTTAAGCAAAGTATTGTAATCGTACATTTTATCCGGAATTCCTGCCGATGTGTACGGAGCAGAAAGTATACTTGTGGTTTTTTCGCCGGTTGACTGTATGGTTGAGAAATCCCAGATTTGTCCGGGACCCGGATTACCCGTTGTAAATGCTTCAATAGCCTCGGTTACGAGCGTGTCGCCGGGTAATGGCGCATTGTTTCTGTATGTGAGGACCACCTGTGCGAAGGCAGTTGAAATAAAAAGGATGGATATAAAGAGGAGTGTATATTTTTTCATAGGTCTGATATTAGGTTTTACAAAGATATTCAGATTTTTGCTAATTGAGCTTAAAAATTATAATCCGCCTCACGGATTAAAAGTGAAGTACTTGCCGGAATACAAAAAGTTCTCAAATAAAAAGATTTAAACTTCGCACCATGGGCAGGAATCCTGAATCTGACTTTTTTGACTGTTGCATTTTAAAACTGAGTTGTTTGTTCCAATACTCCGGTAGTTTTTCATTTACAGCAAGGGCGCAAAGAAATAAAATGCGCATTATCAGGATATTAGGACGCAAAGGCTTCGTTTCGTATCTTGCTGATAATTAATTGTTTGAAGCTTATTAACGAACTATTGATGTTCCGTAACCGATTTTATAAGAAACGCAGGCAATAAATCAAAATGCCAATAATACTCACTTTATACATCCCTTTATCGAGGATAATTGATACTTTTACTCCTGATAAATCATACTTTTATGAAAACCTATCTAATCCTTTTTCTCGCTCTTAGCCTGAGCTTTATACTTCAGGCACAGAAAGCAGCTAATGTAAGTTTCAGCCGGTATTTCAGCGGCGAAACAATGCGTGTCGATTATTTTCACACCGGAACATCTTCGGAGGAGCACTTTTCCCTCGATCGTATACTCAACGACGGTGCCTGGGCTGGAAGCCAGACCGTTTTACTCGACGAACTAAACCGCGGATTGTATTTTTATAAGGTAACTGATACCCTGACTAATACCCTGCTGTACAGCCGTGGTTT
>CAZOXJ010000215.1:4918-6226 GCA_964583325.1 uncultured Lentimicrobiaceae bacterium | reverse complement strand
CCGAAGGATATTCCGGAATCGGTTGCTGCTGCTTCGGGTGCTGCAGTTAAAGTTGCCGCTTTATTTAGCAACGACGAGTTAACACGCGATCCTTTGGTTGCTGTTGTAAACCGTTCTGCACCTCCTGTTTATTCACAATGTGTAGGATGTTTCCTTTGCCAGAGTGTTTGCCCGTACCAGGCCATCGAACGCGAAGAAATCAAAAACAGGAATGGTGAAGTGATAAAAACACTTGCCAGGGTTAATGAAGGCCTTTGCCAGGGATGCGGAACCTGTGTCGCTCTTTGCCGTACCAAGGCTATCGATATACACGGATACTCGAACCAGCAGGTTTATACTGAAATAATGGCTTTGTTAAACGATTAATAGCTAAGAGGAATGCAGGAATTTGAACCAAAAATTGTGGCGTTTGTATGCAACTGGTGTACCTATGCCGGCGCCGACCTCACAGGCACAAGCCGCATAAAATATTCGGCCAATGTTAAGATCATCCGTTTCCCGTGTACCGGCCGTATTGACTTTATGATACTGATGAAAGCATTTGAAAACGGGGCCGACGGCATCATTGTTTCCGGCTGCCATCCTAATGACTGTCATTACAGTACAGGCAATTTTCACGCGCGGCGCAGATGGATTGTTTTCCGTAACCTGTTGAATTTTTCAGGAATTGATACGGAGCGCATTCAGTTCAGCTGGGTATCGGCAGCCGAAGGCTTTAAATGGGCTGATGTTGTGAATAACACAGTGAAAAAGATCAGGGAAATAGGGCCGTACGAGAATTATAACAAGATTGCCGTTTCCACATTATTTAAAGAGGAGGGCGCAACCAATGAGTGATTTGATAAAAAAAGTAACAGCTTTACTGAACGATAAAACAATCAATGCTTTTATCGGGTACGAAAAAGGCTCGGCCGACAGGATCAGGGCGATTTTTGTCCGAACAGAAGATCAGGTTCAAAAGCTGGTTTTAAATGCATCCTGTACACAAAATCTTGCCGGTTACCTGATGAAACATGAGGTAAAAAAACTCGGCAAACTCGGTATTCTAGCCAATGTTGCTGCTTTACGGAGTATTATGCAACTGGCTTCTGAATTTCAGATCAAGGATGGAGAAGTATATGTGCTGTTTGCAAATGCTGATGGTTCCCTGACTGAATTCACTGATTTTAAATCCATTGAAGCATTTCTTGAAACAACTGATACCGGTATAAAATCCGAAGAGCAGGAAATGATCGCAAAACTGGAAGCAATGACGGTTAACGAGCGCTGGCTTTTCTGGAACAAAGAATTTGAGAAATGTATCAAGTG
>CAZOXJ010000215.1:3724-4818 GCA_964583325.1 uncultured Lentimicrobiaceae bacterium | reverse complement strand
ACTGCCGGAATGAAAGCGGATGCGATGTATGCACTTTCCACCTATAAACCCGATGATAAGGAGAACTTCATTATCTGACCCATGGAGAAACAACTAAAAATACTGAAATACAGCGACCTTTCGAAACTGATCGAAAAGTTCCGTTCGCAGGGATTTCCTGTTCTGGCACCTGTCCGCAAAGGCAAGGTCGTGGAGATTGAACAGGTAAATTCGCTTGATGAAATCGCTCTTGATGTTTTGCTATCAACGCAATCAGCAAAAAAAGCTGCATTTCCAAAAGTGGAAAAAGTGCTGGAATATACCCTCGAAAAATCAGGTACAAAACAATTCCCGGTTGATCCGGCTGATTATAAGGAAACTATCCTTTTTGGAGTAAGGCCATGCGACGCATCCGGTTTCAAATCGCTGGATGCCATTTTTGGCGAAGAGCCAAAGGATCAGTTTTATCTCAAGAAAAAAGAGAAATCCACTATTATTTCTTTTTCTTGTCCTGTGGCTGATGAGTATTGCTTCTGCACCTCGGTAGGCGGCGGACCCGGAAATACGGCTGGAAGCGATCTGCAATTTACGGGTATAAGCAAAGATGAAATCCTTGTTGAAATTCTTACCGAAAAAGGGGAGAAGCTGGCTTTGACTTTCACTGATCTGCTCACCGATGCAGGCAAAGACATTGACAAGAGCAAATTCCTGGCTGATGTAAAAGTTGTATTTGATGTAGATAGCGTTGTTGAAAAAACAACCGCTTCTTTTAATAATGCAGCACTCTGGCTCGAACAATCTTTACGGTGTATCGGCTGCGGAGCTTGTGCTTTTGTTTGCCCGACCTGTGCCTGTTTCGATTTCCAGGACGAACAGAATACAAAAAAAGGAGTTCGTCTGCGTCTTTGGGATTCATGCGGATTTTCGCTTTTTACCCTGCACACTTCTGGCCACAATCCACGCGAAGTACAAAGCCAGCGCTGGCGTCAACGCATAATGCATAAGTTCGCTTATATGCCCGAACAACTTCATGTTGTAGGTTGCGAAGGCTGCGGACGTTGTTCGAGAGCCTGCCCGGTGGATATGAATATTAAGGAACATTTGACGGCGATTGC
>CAZOXJ010000215.1:0-3624 GCA_964583325.1 uncultured Lentimicrobiaceae bacterium | reverse complement strand
AAAAACATGGAGCAACAGAATATTTACCAGCCTTACCTGATGGAGATTGAGAAGATCACTGAAGAGGCGCCTATGGTCAAAACATTCAGGTTGAAATTTAAAAACGAAGAAGAAGGAAATAATTTTTCTTTTCATACCGGGCAGTTCGGCGAGTATTCCGTTTTTGGTGAAGGAGAAGTGACCTTTTGTGTTGCATCGCCTCACACCAGGAAAGGATATATCGAATGTACATTCCGTGAGGCAGGAAGAGTAACCTCGGAACTTGCCAGCCTCAATGAAGGCGACACCATTGGTTTTCGCGGACCTTACGGAAATATTTTCCCTATTGATGACTGGAAAGGCAAAAGTCTTCTTTTCATCGCCGGTGGAATTGCTTTACCTCCAATGCGCAGCGTAATCTGGTCGTGCCTCGATAAAAGGGATCAGTTCAAGGATATTACTATTCTTTACGGCGCCAAATCAGTTGCCGATCTTGTTTATAAAGATGAGCTGGCAGAATGGAAAGAACGCCCGGATGTGAAACTGGTAACCACAGTTGATCCCGGTGGCGAAACTCCGGACTGGAAAGGTGAAGTGGGCTTTGTTCCGACTATTCTCGATAGGATGACACCCATAAGTGAAAATACAATAGCCATTGTTTGTGGTCCGCCGGTGATGATCAAATTTACTTTTCCAATACTTGAAAAATATGGTTTCGCTGATGAGCAGGTTTATACAACCCTCGAAAACCGCATGAAATGCGGCCTTGGGAAATGCGGACGCTGTAATGTGGGTAAAGTTTTTGTTTGTAAGGATGGACCAGTATTTACAAGGACGCAGTTAAAGGAGTTGCCTGATGAGTACTAAGATTTGTTATTAGTTGAAAAAGACCTGTTGGATAAGTCCGGCAGGTCTTTTTTATTTCTCATTGTCTGGAAAAAATGAAAGCGATAGAAGATAGATTCGGGAATACGGATTCTCTTAATTTATCAGGGATGATAAGTATCCGATATGTTTATAATGATCACTTTTCAATGCTTGTAACAGCATTTTATCTTCAAATGAAACACGACTGAATAACTGAATAATAGTCTTTTTTAGCTCCGGTAAACGTTCTTTTATGATATCAAAAGTAATTTCAGGATCAATACCACGATAATTATGAGCCATTTTATCCCGCATTCCTGCTATTGCCTTCCAGTTGATTGTTGGGAATTCGTTTTTTAATTCCTCATCAATATTTTTTGTTTCCTCACCTATTGCAATTAAAAGTGTAACGCAGGCATTGAAGTTCATTTGGTCATTGTGCCAGCGGAATTCGTAACAATCAATAAATCCATCGGTATAAATATAACACTTTTCAATGGCTTCCAGAATGGAAATCAAGTGTATAATATTGCTGTCACTATACATAGATTATATCTTTTTCAGCCTTGTACTTAATAATCGGGTTCATGTACTTGAAATTCACTAATTCTACCTTTTTATTAAAATGATTTTGCAATTGTTGTTCAATGTCAAATAACTGGTAATAAGATAATTTTTGGTTTTCAGATAGCAGATATACAATATCAATATCGCTGTTTTCGGTTTGTTCGTTTCGCGAATAGCTACCGAAAAGCCCAATTGAGCTAATATGGTAATGATTATAAAAATAGTCTTTTTGTTGTGCCAGGTAATTGATGATTTCCTCTCTTCGCATGGAAACTGAAGTTTAATGTGTAAAGATACAAAATTACTACAAATTAAGTTTTCTTGTTTTTGTTGATTTCAGACTCATTTCCCAAATAAAGGTAAAATGCAAGCGAAAATTGCATGAAATGCGGCCTTGGAAAATGCGGGCGCTGCAACGTTGGTAAAGTCTTTGTTTGTAAGGACGGACCGGTTTTTACCAGGACGCAGCTTAAGGAGTTGCCTGACGAATATTAGGATTTCTGTTAAATAAGAAAAGGCCTGCTGAACTATTTCAGCAGGCCTTTTTCCTAAGAATGGATCATATGCTTTTAATAAATTCAAGCATACAATTAAAATCATCATACGTGATAATTCTTGAAAATTTGGCGATCAGAACATCTCCATTAACATCTATCAGAATTTCATTTTGCTTTTCTATACATCTTAACCTATCAGGATTTGCAAATGTTTTTGCCTTGATTTCGTCATCAGCTAAACAGTAATATCTGAAAGAGAATTTAGGGAATTCCGGGAAATCAATTTCAGATTTAATAAATAATTCGGAAACCTTATCTTCAAATGTTTCAGGACGTATAAAAATATGTCCATAGTTTCTGCTTAACTTTTTTAAACCTATAACCTGATTTTCTGAATAACGTGCAGGATATTTCCCTTTTGTAAGTGAATAAGTAATCCCAACTATAGTAATGTACGTATCATAAAGAGAATCTGAAACCTTTAATGATTTATAAATCTGAATATCTTCATAATCCTTCATTAAAACTGAATTAGTGATATCTTCCATTATTCCGTTATCCGGATTGTCAAATCCGATATCAATCAGGTCTTTATTTTGAGATAAAACTTCCTCAAGCAAGTCTAATTCACTACTACTTAACATATGGTTTGTTTTAGCTGAGCAAAATCATGATAGGTCAGATAGTATATGATTTGTGTTATACATAACATAGTTCTAATCAATTGTGCATTATTAAACATATATTTTGCCCGGCATTTTTTATATGAAAAATAAAAACTATCCTGAGCCGAAACTGAGGATAGTAGATATTAAGCTAAATGATTTGCCATGCACAAAGCACTCAGCACAATGCACATTTACACAATCTCCGAATACAACCTCATAAACTGCACCCTTTCGAATTCAGCCGGGTTTACGATACTTTGCTGGTTCATTTTACCCCTGAATTCATCAATGGATTTGTAGCCCTTTTCGTCCATCCATTTGCTGATATCGTTAATGATTTCTGTAATTACCGGGTAGCCATGCTTGTAGATAGCCGATACAACTTCAATGGCAGTTGCACCTGCAAGCAATTGCTTGATGGCAGTTTCACCAGTATGAATTCCTGTTGTGGCAACCAGCGGACATTCAACACGGCCTGAAAGTAACGCCATCCAGCGTAATACATGCGAATATTCAGTTGGATCGCTGAACATATATTTAGCATGTGTCTCGAGTTTGTTGATATCAATATCAGGATGAAACGGTCTGTTAAACAGCACCAGGCTTCCAATTCCTGTTTTCGAAAGCTCAATTGCCGTGGTAGCCAGGCCCGAAAAATAGTAACCCATTTTTAATGAAACCGGAATTTTAACCTGTTTCAGAACAGCTTCAATAATATCGAAATAAACTTTCTCGTTCTCAACCGAATTTTTCATTGTATTCGAAGGAAGCACATACACGTTGAGTTCCAGGGCATCAGCGCCGGCTTCTTCAATCTTGCGGGCAAAGTAGTGCCAGTCGTAAGCTGAAGTACAATTAATACTGGCTATAACCGGAATATCAACCGCTTTTTTTGCTTCCGTTACAAAAGACAGGAATTTCCTCAATGTTAAATCTTTGGCATGATCAGCCAGGTACGAATAGGCTTCTTCATAATCATATTCCCTTTCACTCAGAACGGATTTGTATCCTTTTTGAAACGAATTGCCATTATCTTTTTCTGTTTC
>CAZOXJ010000214.1:0-6249 GCA_964583325.1 uncultured Lentimicrobiaceae bacterium | reverse complement strand
AGATCATCAGAATACCAGTATTTTCTTATTAAGTTTTGATATTCCGGCATCAACCACTATGATATAAACGCCTGGTTTCACCTGCTGGTTGATCTGGTGTGTGCCTTGTCCCGGAATGGATGTATTCACTAAAAGTCGTCCCGAGAGATCGAGTAGTTTAACATTAGCCTGGTTGGCACTCGTATTCATGATCACGGAAATGTAGCCGTTTGATCCGGAGGTTATTACCCTTATGCCTGAAGCATCCTCATCCATGCCGGTAGTATTGATAACTTGTGTTGTTTTAACAGGCGACTTAACGCTTTCGCCACAGGAATTAGTTCCTTTAACTGAAATTTCGGCATTCCCTGTAAAACTTGTATTCCATGTTACCTGGGCATTTTCGGTTGTGCCCGAAATGGTACCGGCTGTCGGAGGGCTTAACTCCCAGGCATAGGAATCGGCTCCTGCCGACGTTGAATAATCGCTTGTAGTTGTATTCTGAATGTCAACCTGTGCCGGACCGTCAGGCATTGATGGCATGGAAGGAACTGTTTTTACAGTAACCTGCAGACTGCTTGGCGCTCCGTTGCCGCCTGCATTGGTACCATAAACGCTCATGTTACCCGAATTGGCGGAAATTCCGAACGAAACGTTTACCGTTGTAGTGCCTTGTCCGCTGGTAATAGTAGCTCCGGCCGGTGCTGACCAAACATAACTGGTTGCACCTGCAATGGCTCCTACCGAGTAAGTTTCGGAATTATTTTTACACACTGATGAAGGTCCGGAAATAGGCCCGGCAGCTCCAGGTGCTGAAACAGCTTCCTGAACAGTTAAGGTACTTAGCGTAACCGGTCCTGGCTTATCGCGAGCAAAAGCACCATAAAAAGTTACAGCACCACTTCCAGCTGCTGGTGCAATCCATCCGAAAGTCCAGGTATTGGTAGTTGTGTTGGCGTTGGTATGGGTAATGTATTTTGTGCCTCCACCTACAAGTTGACTTCCAGATCCTGCAACAAGGGTTCCTTTCTGAGCACCGGCGGTATTTTGAGGTGAAATTTCAAAACCCATTTTACCGGTGTTGGTAAGTGGATTAGTAGCCGTAATCTGGTATGTGGTTCCGGGTACATAGCCAGAGGGTGGTATATTCGATGTTATTTGTCCGGCAGTGGTAGTTGCCGTCCCTCCATGGCATTCGGTACAGTTGGCACCATCACCGGGGGAACCCGTTTTGCCGGCCGGGGCTCCGGTCGGGTACATCACGGTATAGCCGCTTGACAATATAACTGCAGCAAGTGCGACAATCCAGGGTAAATGTTTAACTCTCATAATTTTAAATGTTTAATTAATAATTGATTAGAAGTTTTGTTGAATCAGGAATCATTCCTGCCTCCAAATGTATGCGCAATGATATCTCCTTAAAAACAGCAGGAGACGGACAGGAAAAATGAATGTATCAATGAGTTAAATTCGGGGATGAACAAGAAATGGCAGTTGAAACGGAGATGATATTCCAAATCCGGATTGATAGATAACAGATGGTCAGCAAATTTGTTTATATTACAATAAAGCATAAAAAAAGGTGGCAACGGATTTAACCGTGCCACCTTTGAGCATTCATGTTTAAATTAATCGTTATTCACAATCATTTTGTTCGATTTCCTTCTTTTCAGCCTGATTTTCATTTCATAAGCAATAATATACATTGCCGGCACAAATAACAAGGTGAGGAAAGTAGCAAAACTGAGTCCGAAAATAATCGTCCAGGAAAGCGGGCCCCAGAACATTACATTGTCGCCACCTATGTGTATCTGAGGATTAAGTTCGGTAAACATAGTTACAAAGTTCAGGTTAAACCCTACAGCCAGTGGTACAAGTCCTAAAATGGTTGCCGTAGCTGTCAGGATTACAGGCGTAATACGTGTTAAACCGGCCTGCACAATGGCTTCACGGGTTTTCAGTCCTCGCTCTTTCAACGTGTCGATAAACTCAACAATCAATATACCGTTTCGCACCACTATACCTCCGAGTGCAACAATTCCTAAACCGGTCATAATGATTGAGATTGACATGTTGAAGATAACAATCCCTAAAAGTACTCCGATTACACTGAAAATAACTTCACTCAGGATAATAAGTGTTTTACTCATGGAGTTAAATTGTGTGATTAGGATGAAGAATATCAGTCCGATAGCAATAAGCATCGCTTTACCAAGGAATGCTGAAGTCTCAGCCTGATCTTCCTGTTCACCGGTAAGTTTGATCTGAACGCCATCATGAACCGGATAATCAGCAGCCAGTTTATTGATCTGGGCTACAATTTCATTGGCAGTATAACCTGTCATAACACCGCTCGATAAGGTAATAATCCTTTTCAGATTCTGGCGTTTTATACCGCCGTACGAATCTACATAATCGATGGTGGCAACTGACGAAAGAGGTATCTGCCTTAAAAGTCCTGAGTTCATATCACGGTAAGTGATTTTCAGGTTAATCAGCTTGTTGATATTTTCGCGGGTATCAACTGAATACCTGAGCTGAATCGGGAATTCGTCCTCATCCATTTTATATTTGGAGATTTCTTTACCTAATACGGCTGTACGAATTTCCAACGCGATTTGTCCTGTGCTGATACCTTCGTGGTTAGCACGTTCGCGATCGACGTTGATGGCAATTTCAGGTTTGTTTTCCTGGAAATCGCTTTTCAGGTCTTCCACACCCGGAATCTGAAGCGAATCGAGGTAGTTTTTAAATGCGCCTGCATCAGCAATCAGTTCGGGAAGGTTTTCGCCTGTAATTTCAATATTTACGGGCTTTCCGGTTGGAGGTCCTGAACGGTTTTTATCAGTTGATATTTCAGTTCCGGGTATTCCCTTTACTTCCTTACGAATCAGATCGAGATATTCAGTAGTGTTTCTGCCGATACGGTTTTTATACTCCACAAAGTTAATGGTAACCTTGCCTTTTTCAGCGGCCAGATTACGGCTGAAGTCCATATCGTCGCCGGCTCCAAGTGCAATATTGGTAATTACGGATTCGACATCAGGATTGTTTTTGCCAAGGACTTTGATAACCCGTTGTTCCACGATTTTGGTAATCGAATCAGTAACTATCTGATCAGTTCCAATAGGCATCTGCACCATTACATTTATGGCATTGGGCATGTTATCAGGGAAAAACAGCACTTTGGGATTGCGAATACCAGTAGCTACGAAGGTGAATATAAGCAGAGCAACTACTCCTACCAGCATGTACCACGGATTTCTTCCATTTAGGAAAAACCGAAGTTGTTTTTCGTAAACCCGCATAAACCATGGCCATGCAGTTTCCTGCCACCATTTGATGTATGGTTTCAAAAAAGTATGGAAGATCACAACTAAAATAGCAACAAACACCATGAAATTAGCGATACCAAAAGCCGTTTCGCTATGGTTTGCAGCATAAAAAGCATAACTGATCAAAGCTAAAACAAGCGCAATTCCGGCTTCGATAAACATACGCTTCCTGAATTTCTTTTTATCGGGTACATCGAATTCGTGTTTCATAAACGAAACAGCAAATACGGGATTGATGATATATGCCACAAACAGGGAAGCGAATAATGTAATGATAAGCGTTACAGGGATATAGAACATAAACTCCCCTACAATTCCCGGCCAGAAAGCCAGCGGGAAAAATGGGGCCAGCGTTGTGAGGGTTCCCGACAAAATTGGTAAAAACACTTCCCCTGCCGCTTGTTTTGCCGCAAGTACAATATTTGGCTGCTTCTGATGTGTGCGGTGAATATTTTCGATTACCACAATAGCATCGTCGACCACAATTCCAAGGGCGAAAATCAACCCGAACATTACAATCATATTCATTGTAAAGCCAAGTGCCGGCATCACCATAAAAGCAATGGCCATTGAAAGTGGCACTGCCAGTCCGACAAAGAATGCATTGGTTATCCCCATAAAGAACATCAGCACGAGGGTTACCAGAATCATACCGATAATAATGGTATTGTTAAGTTCTTCGAGTGTATTTCGTGTGTACCGCGACTGCTCGCCCGACAGAGTTACTTTGAGGTCTTTAGGGAATTCCTTGTTAACGAGGTCTTCATTAAGAATTTTCTTGATATTGTCCGACGCTTCGAGCAGGTTTTTACCACTCTTCTTAACAACGTTCAGTGTAATTACATTTTGTCCGTTCAGGCGCGAAAAGCTTTCCTGCTCTTTAAAAGTATCTTTGATCTCAGCTACATCTTTCAGGTAAACCGTTGCGCCGCTGGCCGATTTAATAAGGATGTTACCCATAACTTCGAGGTTCGTAAACTGGCCCTGAACACGAATGGACCGCTTCATCCCGAAAGTACTGATGTTTCCTGCCGAAACAGTAATATTTTCGGCTGCAACAGCACGTTCAATATCGGTTAATGTTACACTCGACGCCTGGGCTTTGTAAATATCCACGTTGATCTGAATTTCGCGTTCAAGCGCTCCAACAATATCAACACGGGTAATTTCGTTAAGCGATTCGATGCGGTCCTGCGCTATTTCGGCATATCTTTTCAGCTGATCCAGGTCATAATTACCTGAAACCTGTATAAACATAATAGGGATTTCCGAGAAATCGATATCGTTTACCAAAGGATCAGTAGGCAAGTTGTTAGGCAGATCGGACATGCTCTTGTCAACAGCATCTTTTACCCTTTGCTTGGCTTCGGGAACGGCAACATCAGTATTGAATTCAATGGCTATTGACGATATATCCTGCAATGAGTTGCTGGTAATTTTTTTAACACCGTTAATGCCTTTTAACTGTTTTTCGATAGGACGTGTTACAAGGTTTTCCATGTCCTCGGGCGATGTGCCCGGGTAGGGTGTGTTTACTAAAATTGTGGGAATTACAATTTCGGGAAACTGCTCCTTAGGGATGCTGTTGTAACTGCTGATACCAAGCAGCGAGATAAAAACAGCCAGAACATAAATACTGGTTTTGTTATCAATAGCCCAACTGGTAGCAAAAAACTCTTTGAAATTATTTTTCATAATAAGTATTTCTATATTATTTGAATAGGGCAAAGCACCCGTTTCACATTAGTTTGCCTGGATTAGTTCGCCGTCGATCAGGCTGTTGAAACCGGTGGTAATAATTTTATCGCCAGTTGCAATACCTGTTGTAATTTCAGCCAGTCCATTGTAGGTACTTCCAACAGTTACCGGGAGCCTGCGGGCAACCAGTTTCCCATTCTCTTCTTTAGCCACATAAATAAACTTTCCTGATTGTGAATCACGGATAAGGGTAATTGGCACTGCGAACGCGGAAGGATTCCGGTAATCGTTTATTTTTACAACAGCCATCATATTTGCGCGGTATTCAACTTTACTTGGACCAAGGCGGACTTCGCTCTGGAAAGTACGGTTGACAGGATTGATATATTTGCTGGTAAAACGGATTTGTGAAGCAATTTCGGTATTGAAATCGGGAAAGAAAACGATAACTTTATCGCCTACACTTACTTTAGGAGCATAAGCTTCGGCTATTTCGGCAACTACTTTTACCGTCGAAAAATTTACCACGCGAACTGCAGGAAGCCCGGGCGAAGCCATCTGCCCTACTTTGAGGTTCACTTCTTCAACACTTCCGTTGATCGGCGATTTAATACGCGTCATTTCAACCTGTTCATTCAGGGTTAATAAAGCTTTTTCGAGGTTCTCCTTGTTGTTTTTTGCGGTCAGGTACTGAACTTCGCTGCCAATTTGCTGATCCCACAATGCTTTTTGTTTGTTGTACAAATTAGTTGCAAAATCGAGTTGCTGCTTAGTGCTTGCAATTTGCTGCTGAATTATCGAATTGTCGATTTGTGCCAGTATCTGACCTTTACGTACCTGGTCGCCTTCTTTTACAAAAACAGCAGTAATTGATCCGGCCATCTGGGCTGAAACAGCAATATTATCTTCGCCATCCACTTTTCCCTGTACTTCGAGGTAGTGGTTGAATTCCTCAGGCTTAGCTTCGGTTATTGCAACAGCTGTTACTTTGTCAACTTTAGTGGTATCACTCACCTGTAATTCGGTTTCGAGGGCTTTAATTTTAACGGCTAATTCGTCGTGCTCTTTTTTGAGCTTTTCAAGTTCGGCTTTTTTATCAGCGGGTTTGCAGGCTACTGCCATTGCCAACAGTAGAAGAAAAATGATAGATTTATTAATGGTTTTCATTGTATATGTGTTTTATATTTTGGTTACAGGTTGTTGTTTAATTTGTCGAGTTTGTTTTTGGCTGAGAACA